>JABMMR010000021.1 GCA_013205525.1 Burkholderiales bacterium
CCAGCCAAACCTCCCACTCTTCCTCAAGTAAATCTAAGGCGGTTTGTAACAAACACACATGCGCCTCGACGCCCGCCAAAACGATGCTGCGCCGCTCTGGCTCGGCAGCCACTGGTTTTTGCAGGTGCTTGGGCAAGCTGCGGGCGTTACCTTGCACCGGCTTGGCCGCTGGGGCAGGTTGCAAAAGCTCCAGCAAGCCTTCCTCACAAGCACTGAAATGCATTTTGGACAGGGTTTGCCTGCACAAAGCTTTCATGGCGGGCGGCAGACTACCCAAGCGAGAAGGGTTTTGCTCTGTGCCCCAGACCGGCACGCCCAAAAGATGCGCGGCTTGCGCCAGCTTCAAGGCGTTGTCCCAACAGGCTTGACCCTCCCAGAGGGCGGGTAAGAGCTTGTCTTGAAAATCAATCAGCACCAACTGGGATTCATCGGCATCCATCAACATGGCTTAAATCCTCACCACCACACGACCGCGCACCTGACCTGCCATGAGCGCTTGGGCGCGCTCGGCGGCGTGGTCTAAATCGACTTCTTCAATCATGCTTTCCAGCTTGGCGATGTCCAAGTCTTGGGCCAAACGCGCCCAGGCTTGCTGGCGCAGTGCCAAAGGCGCCATGACCGAGTCCACCCCGATCAAGCGAACATTGCGCAAAATAAACGGCATGACGGTGGTGGGCAAATCCATGCCCTGCGCCAAACCACAAGCCGCCACCGCGCCGCCATAGCGGGTTTGCGCCAGCACATTGGCCAAGGTGTGCGAGCCCACTGCGTCGACCACGCCCGCCCAGCGTTCTTTTTGAAACGGTTTGCCAGCAGCCGACAACTCGGCGCGGTCCATCAAACTGTGTGCGCCCAAGCCTTTCAAATAAGCTTCTTCGCTGGTTTTGCCCGTAGCGGCCACCACTTGGTAACCGAGTTTGGCCAGCAAGGCGATAGCCACACTGCCGACACCGCCTGTGGCACCTGTGACCAACACCTCGCCGCTGCCAGGTTTGACGCCTTGCTGCTCTAAGGCCATGACGCACAACATGGCGGTGTAACCTGCTGTGCCAATGGCCATGGCTTGGCGCGGGGTGAAAGCCGCAGGCAGTTTCACTAACCAGTCGCCTTTGAGCTTGGCCTGCTCGGCCAGACAACCCCAATGGGTTTCGCCCACGCCCCAGCCGTTGTGCACAAAGCTATCGCCAGCTTTCCAATCAGGGTGGCCAGAGGAAATAACTGTGCCCGCGCCATCAATGCCTGCGACCATTGGCCAAGCGCGAACTACGGGGCTTTTGTTGGTGATCGCCAAGCCGTCTTTGTAGTTCAGGGTGGAATAAGCGACGCGCACATGCACATCGGCGTCGGGCAAGCGGCTTTCATCCAGCGACTGGACAGAGGCTTGAAATTCCGGTTCTTTTTCTAATAACAGTGCGCGAAACATAGCTTTCCTTCAATGGTTTTAAGAGGTCAATCGATCCATTGTCCTTCAAAGCCCTTTACGGACAGCTTCAAGCAAAACGGCATTGATACGGGTTTGCCATCCAGGGCCAGTGGCTTTGAAAGCGTCCAAAACACCTGCGTCGACCCGCATATTGAGTGTGGGGCGCTTTACATCAGAGGCTGGACGCCCACGACCGCGTTTAATGGTGGCCGTTCGCCAAAAGTCTTCAACTGCCTTGCGATCATTTGGGTCGTATAAATCTGACTCAAGGTCATAGGCAATTGCACCATCCTTTTTAGCTGAAGCGGTTTTCCCATTTGGCATAAAGCCCCCTTTCTTGTTTTGAAGCAAGTCGCAGAGAAATGAATCGAACATCCTTGTCTCTGAGCACGTAAACCAATACACACACCTGCTGCTCCACATTAGCGACATCCATCAAACGTTCCTCCCCTTTTCGGGATGATGTGAGGGTCAATTTGTCGGGAGACAGATAAACATCCACGCCATGCAGCAAAGATAAACCATGCTTCAGAAGATTAAGCCTGTCCTTTTCAGGATCAAAAGTGAAATAGTCTGATTCCATTTATTGTATGGGCAAATATTCAGTCGATGAACCCTCAGATTAACCACCGGGACTGGGCAAATGTTGAAGCGCCGCTGGCTAAAGCAAGACCCTTTGCTCACAAAGGTATGATCTACAAAATGCTTAAATACTTGATACCACTGTCTTTTTTGTGTGCTTTGGGGGCAAACGCCGCCCCCAACAACGCCGCACATGACGACCTCGACTTGCTGCTCATACAGCGCGGGGTGGTTCAGGCTGTCGTCAATCTAGGCCAAAAGGTTGGCGCAGTCGGTCAAAACGTCAGCGCCCAAGCCTCTGACTTGGTCTTCAACGCCATGGGTTATTTAGGTACCCCCTACCGCCTAGGTGGTACGGGCCAACAAGGTTTTGATTGCAGTGGTTTTGTGCAAGCCATGTATGAAAACACCTTGGGCTTGGTCTTGCCGCACAACGCCAAGGCACAAGCCGCGGCGACTGAAAAAATTGACAAAACCGAACTGCAACCCGGTGACTTGGTGTTTTTCAACACTTTGCGCCGTGCATTCAGCCATGTGGGTATTTATATTGGTGAAGGCAAGTTCATTCATTCGCCACGCTCGGGCGGGCATGTTCGCATTGAAGATATGCGTGAGAGCTATTGGGCCAAGCGCTTCAATGGCGCACGTCGGGTCAATACTGAGTCGACCCAAGCTGTTTCTGACACCTCTTTGCGCTAAGCTCTTTTCCATGTCTGACCCCCTCTTGATTGCCCGCAACGCTTCGGCCCAGTGTTTTTTGCTGCCCGAATTGACCAACCGCCATGGCCTGATCACGGGTACCACGGGTTCGGGCAAAACCGTCACCTTGCAAACCATGGCGCAAAGCCTCTCGCGCATAGGTGTGCCGGTGTTCATGGCCGACGTCAAAGGTGACCTCGCCGGCATGAGCCAAGCGGGCAAACTCTCCGACAAAATGGCCGCTGTTTTACCCCCGCTTTCGCTCCCGGGGCGACAGCAGAACAAGGTGGCGGCTCGCTGGACGGCTTACTGGGAGGCGGCGCACGCCGTCGATAAACATGAAACCAAATGACGCCCCTTTGCAAGACCTGAACACCCCCTACAACGCCACGTTTTTGGAAGCGCACTGGATGCCTTTCACTGGCAACCGTAATTTCAAAGCCAAGCCCCGCCTGATCGCCAGCGCCCAAGGGGTTTATTACACCGATGTGCATGGTCGCCAAATTTTGGATGGCATGTCGGGATTGTGGTGCTGCGGCTTGGGACATGCGCGGCCCGAGCTGGTGCAAGCCGCCGCCCAGCAAATGGCCACCCTAGACTATTCACCAGCGTTTCAACACGGCCACCTTAAGTCGTTCGAGCTGGCCAACCGGCTCAAAGCCCTCACGCCCGAGGGACTCGACTATGTGTTTTTCACCGGCTCGGGCTCAGAAGCAGCTGACACCTCACTGAAAATGGCCCGCGCCTACTGGCGAGCCAAGGGCATGGGCAGCAAAACCCGCTTCATTGGTCGTGAAAAAGGCTATCACGGGGTCAACTTTGGCGGTATTTCGGTGGGCGGCATGCCAGGCAACCGCAAAACCTTTGGTCAAGGGGTGGAAGCAGACCACTTGCCACATACCCAGTTACCCGAAAACGCTTTTTCAAAAGGTATGCCCACCCACGGCGTGCATTTGGCCGAAGAGCTGTTGCGCCTCATCGCTTTGCACGATGCCTCCAATATTGCCGCCGTCATCATCGAGCCGTTTTCGGGCTCTTCCGGCGTGGTTGTCCCGCCCGTGGGCTATTTACAGCGCATCCGCGAGATTTGCAGCGCCCACAACATCTTGTTGATCTTTGATGAAGTCATCACCGGTTTCGGTCGCTGCGGCAGTTACACCGGTGCAGAGGCCTTTGGCGTCACGCCCGACATCATGAATGTGGCCAAACAAATTACCAACGGCACCCAGCCTTTGGGCGCGGTACTCGCCAGTGCCGACATTTACAACACCTTCATGGCCCACGGCGGCCCCGAATACATGCTGGAGTTCGCCCACGGCTATACCTACTCGGCCCACCCCGTGGCCTGCGCGGTGGGCTTGGCCGCTTTGGATGTTTTGGTGAAAGATGACATGCTGGGTCGGGTGAACGCCTTAGCGCCTTATTTTGAAGCTGCTGTGCACGGCTTGAAAGGCTTGCGCCACATCACCGACATTCGCAACTACGGTTTGGCTGCTGGCTTCACCCTAGAAGCCTTGCCAGGTGAGCCTGCCAAACGCCCCTATGAAGTTGCCATGAAATGCTGGGACAAAGGCTTTTATGTGCGCTATGGCGGCGACACGGTTCAGCTCGCTCCACCCTTCATCATCGAAAAAAACCAAATCGACAGTTTGGTTCAAGCCCTTGGCGAAGCCTTGCAAGAAACCCATTGATTGGCCAACTATGCTTACCCGAATGATTTACATCAGCCGTGCGGTGGGGCCACAAACCACCACCGTCACCACCCAAATTTTGGAAACAGCGCGAAGATATAACAAAGCGCACAACCTCACTGGGGTGCTGTGCCAAGGCAGGGGCTTGTATGTGCAAGTGCTGGAGGGCGAGCGCAGCGCTGTCAATGGGCTTTACAGACGCATCGTCGGCGACAACCGGCATGACCATACCGAGATCGTCCACTTTGGTGAGATTGAGTCTAGGCAATTCAAAGAGTGGTCCATGGCTTTGGTCCACCTCAGCATTGACGACCCCATGGTGGCGATGAAGCACCCCGAATTTGACCCCTACTCCGCCAACAGCACGGCCATCATGGGCTTGATCACCGAATTGCTTTCATCAAGCTCGGCGATTCAAAACCCCGGCTGAAGCTGTTTTATTTGTTGCGGAAATTGTCGTGACAGTTTTTGCAAGAGCCGCCGGTTGCGCTCACCGCGGCTTTCAGATCATCTAACTTGCCAGTTTTGGCAGCAGCAGCCAACTTGACCACCTCGGCTTGCATTTTTTCAGCCGCATCTTTGAATTTGGCGTTGTCAGTCCAGATCTCGGGTTTGGCCTTGGTGTTGCCGCCTTGGTCAGTGCCTTCACCAAAAGCGGCCCATGGCAACTTGGCCATGAACTCCACCACGGCTGCATTGTCTGCAGCAGCTTTGGCGTCATAAGGCATTTTCCCTTGGGCCATGGCGGCCAAACGACCAAAATGTGCGCCCATCACCGCCAAAGCACCTTGGCGGTATTTGATCGCGTCTTCAGGCTTGGCAAACTGAGCAAGTACAGGCACAGAGGTGAAACTGCCAATGAGTAACATCATTGCAACGGTAAAAGATTTCATGCGAGGCTCCTTGTGAATAAGTCGAATAAGTTTAGCTTGAAGGTATGGGATTTACCCACGCGGGTTTTCCACTGGGCGTTGCTTTTGGCTGTGGTGGGTTCAGCTTACAGCGTTTGGGTGTCACAAGACATGGTCTGGCACGCCCGCTTTGGCTACACCGTGCTCGCCCTGTGTATGTTCCGCTTGGTATGGGGCGTGGTGGGTGGGCACTGGTCGCGCTTTGCTTCATTTGTACCTTCATGGCGGCGTACGCGAGACTACCTGTCATCCTCCGAGTCCTTGGTTACGCAGCCCGGTCACAGCCCCTTGGGTGCGTGGTCGGTGTATGCCCTGTTGCTGTTTTTGCTGCTGCAAGTCGCCAGCGGTTTGGGCAGTGACGACGATGTGGGGTTTAACGGACCTTTGGCGCCTTTGCTCAGCTCGGGCTGGGTCTCTTGGCTAACCGCTTACCACGCCGATGTGGGCAGATGGGTGCTTACCGGCCTGATTGCACTGCATGTCTTGGCGGTGCTGTTTTACACCTTGGTCAAGCGCCAAGGCTTGATTCAAACCATGTGGCATGGTCTGCGGCAGTGGCCGGTGGATGCTGTGGCGTCTGTGGATACATGGCGTCGGCGTTTAGGGGCTTTGGCGATATTGGCCGTCATCGCGCTGGGTATCGCCTTCTTGCTACAGCTTTTGCCTGCTTAGCACCTCGACCATTGCTCAGAGCGTGGCATAGTTAATATTTGCCTCGCTTAAGATATGCAATCATAAAATGATTGCAATTTATTAGTTTTGCAGCTATCGTTGGGTCATGAACAGCAAGCACCTTAAAACCCTGAAAGCTTTGTTTGCAGTCCCCACTGCAAGCCATATCAAGTTTTCAGACATTGAGGCGCTGCTAACTGCTTTAGGTGGCGAGATTCACGAAGGCAAAGGTTCCAGGGTGGCGATGCATTTGAACGGCGGGGTCAAACATGCCCACCGCCCGCACCCGGGCAAAGAAGCCAAGCAATATCAGGTCAGAGAAATCAAAGAATGGCTCACCGCCATAGGAGTTGAGGTATGAGCAGCATGCACTACAAGGGTTATACGGCGCGCATTGAGTTTGACGAAGCCGACGGTATATTTTGGGGCAAGGTATTGGGCTTACCAAACCACACCAGCATCAGTTTTGAAGGCCAAACCGTTGATCAGTTGACCAAGGACTTCCACCTAGCCATCGATTTTTATATCGATGACTGCGCCCAAAGTGGCAAGTCAGCCCTGAAACCTGCCAGCGGCAAATTGATGCTGCGCGTGGACCCAGAGGTCCACAGCGCGGCCCTGATCGCCGCCGAGGCCAACGGCGTAAGCCTTAACCAATGGGCAGCCAAAGTTCTGCGCGATGCTGCGCAGGTTTGATCAATGGCTTTGGTAAACCGCTTTTTCAAAGTCGTAGAAGCTTATCGGCCTGATTGCACTGCATGTCCTGGCGGTGCTGTTTTACACCTGGGTGAAACGCCAAGCCTTGATTCAAACCATGTGGCATGGCGTTCGTAAGTGGCCGCATGCCGAGGTGGAATCTAAGGACACATGGCGCACCCGCGCTCGGACTTTGCTTGTGTTGGGGTGTATGACACTTGGGCTCTACATGCTGCGAGACTTATTGCCCGCTCAGCGCATTTTCAAGGCATGAATGGGAATTCTTGTCTTTACCTCAGTCGAAGAAAGAATCAAGGGTAAACAACGCTCTTCGTCTTGGTAAATCGCCACGCAATCCAAGCATTGAAAACACTCGGCATACTCAATTTTCCCCGAAGGGTCGATCGCTTGGTATTCGCATCGGTGTTTGCATGACTGGCATGGCGTTCCACACTCGTCGCGTCTGGGAATCCATGCCCAACGCTGCAAAAAATTGACCGCTGCCAGTGCCGCACCCAAGGGGCACAGGTAGCGGCAATAACCTCTGTACACCACCAAGCCCAGGCCTAGGCTCACAACAGCCCAAAGCACATACGGCCAGTCATGCACAAAATAAAAACTAATGGCCGTTTCAAAAGGCTCCAGCTTGGTCAAGCTGTCTGTGTAGGACGGTGCCAACCACATCGAAAACAAAATGAGCGCCAGACACACATATTTAATCTTTTTAAGCTGCTTATCTAAGGTCTGGCGCCATCTGCGCTGATGCCAGCCGACGGCATTAGCAAGCATAGACAAAAGTTCTTGCAAAGCACCAAAAGGACACAACCAACCGCAAAACGTTCCTCTTCCCCACACAAACAATGAGGCAATCACAAAAATCCACAAAATAAAACTGATGGGGTCGTTGAGTAAAAAGCTCAAATCTCCTCCTGAACTGAGAGAAGAAATCGCTGAAGTGATGTTCAGTATGGTCAATTGTCCTTGGGCAAACCAGCCAATAAAACCCAGCGTGAAAATCAAAAAAATGGTTCGAAATATTCGCAAATGCGATTGGCTACGGCTGAGAGTTTTTTGCATGCCCAAGGCCGCCGACAAAATCACCAAGCCCAACAACAAAAAGCCAATTTCTACTTGTCGGCTGATCCACAACTGCACCCAGTCAAGGCTCATCCAGTTGGTAAAACGCAAGTCGGTCAACCAAGCCCGCCAACCATGGAACCGATGCTCTAAAGGCAGGCTGCGGTTTTCTGTTTTATTCAAAACAAAATTGATGCCAAAACTTCTGTGCAGATTAAAGCGCAACTCAAAAGACTGCGATGGGTTCAAAGGTGTTGACTTATCTGTCAGCAACACATAGACAAAGCTTTTGGCTGGCTGGGTTTGGATGCGCAAACTCTTTTCGAAGTCCACTTGAATCAGTTGAATTTCCTTTGAGTTTTGAACCAAAGTGAAAGGTATTTTGTCCATTTTCCATTTGCCTTGGCCAAGCAATAAATGCAAGGGATCGCTCAAAGTGATCAGCAGTGCTTGCTGCGTACGACGTTTATTTGTAACGTAGCGCCAGCCCTCATCGTCGAGCAAGTTGCGTCCCACCAAGGGATCTGCCAGCAAAGCGGTGTGAAATACCAAGGCCTCTTCATAAGGCGGCATGTGAGCTTGCAGATCATCAAATGGGGCCTTGGATTGGGCAAACATATCTTGCAAGTTTTGGACAGTCACTGGTGTGCGCGTGACCAATCCATGGTGGAGTAACTCGGCCAATGACAACGGGGTGTAGTTGTCCGAGTGGGAGCGCCCAAGCGATGCACTGGCCATATTTTTAGCAGCCATACCCTCGCCACTGTGGGGGATTTTTGACTGCGCCACCTGCGCAGCGGCAGAAAGAATACTTCGATTGATCGCTTTGGCTGTGACTGTGCCGTGGTGAACCCCTGACAGGTGAGCGGACTGATCGTCTCGGTCACCACTCTCGTCCCACGGCAGAAGTTCGACTGAATGCTTTAAAGACAACTCAATGTATTGCGAGGCAAAGTCACCGAGTTTGGTGGTCCCTATTGGGGTGAGAAAAAAAGGTTCTTTATGTTCCACCAATCTCACATCGCGGTAAACACCGGCTGCGTCCATGACGACCAGCAAATTAATGGGTTTGCCACTGTAGCCTCGCACCGGTTCTAAATCGATGGTCTCAAAAGCGTAGCCGGTTAAATCGGGCTTGGCTGAGGGGTTGACCTTGTTCTGGGTAAACAAGGGGTAGGCAGGTAAATCGGCCAGCAGCTCCCCAACGATGTACTTGCCATCCAGCAACTCGGCGACCTGTTGCGGGTTTAACGCTCCGGCCCAAGCAGGCGACACCATGAAAACTGTGCCCGCTAAGAAAAACCATTTGAATTTATTCACATGAAAATTTGCCAAACGCCAAGCTTTGAAAATAGTCATAAGGCGTTTACAACAGCCCGTAAATCATCGCGCTGGCTCGCGCTCATTTGGCTAAAAGCGTCTTTGGCCGCTTCAGCCTCTCCCCCGTGCCACAGTATGGCCTCTAGGACATTGCGGGCACGCCCATCGGCTAAATCTTCCCCCATGTCGTGGAGCAATAAGTCGGTGAAGGCTCGGAAGGCGGTGTTGGCGATGATGGGCAGCAAGGGGTAGTCTCCTGTGCGCAGCTGCGCATAGGTCAGCAACAGTGCCGCACACCCTCGCCATGGAGTCAAGAAGCATTTTGCAAGCATTGTTACCAATCCTCTTCGTCAAAATTTAATCTGCTGACTCCATGTTTTCCAGTTTTGACTGACATCATCCAACAAACGCTAGGCATGCCTGCACTGGTTTACCCTGAATGAAATGTCTTGCGGCTTGAAAAGCCGCGGTGATTGTTCATTTAGGGGTAAGCATTGCTTGCCGGGGATTGCAAAGGGGCGCATGGATGTGCGTGGCGGCAAAGACCATGGCGGTGACACAGCGGTTGCACCTGGCTATGGTTTTGAATGCTCAGGCGCGCGCCACGATCAAACCTCTTTTCCAGAGGACAGTGAGTTTTATATGACTTTCCTTGGGCCACTGACCTTTATTCAGCCAGACGGCTCGCCCATCGCCGTGGTTGGCTGGGAGCAGGCTCAAGGCGCTTGGCTGGCTTAGTCAACAAGCCCGCGCAGGGGTCATATTTGGTCAGTGGCTTGGGCTTGCACACACCCTCATGCAGCATGACAGCACCCGCATTTTTCATCATGCACCGGTTGGAAAAAGTTTTGGTTTTAGCGGGCAACTGGCCACACACTGGCATGTATTCGCGGGTACAGGCGCCTGCTTGGGCCTGGGATGCAGCAAACAACAAAAGGCTCAGGGTTAATGTCTTACAGAGCGAGCGCACCTCTGCCCTAGGCTGGGCCACGAGCACCGCTTGGAGGCGCTTAATCACATCCCCAGATCTGGGTTCTGGAAAATGCAGACAGGGCATCATTTTTAAATAACTTGGTGAACCTGCGCGTTTTGGTCGATCAACAGATGCGCCGAGCCGTTGTTCCACAGCGCATAAGTGTGGTTGTCCACCGTGGTGGTGGTGCCTGAGTTGCTCCACCCGGTTTCATCCAGATTCACCACATCGTTGGTGCCGGCTTTGATCACCATGACATGCGAGTCAAAGTCCAGCACGTC
>JABMMR010000022.1 GCA_013205525.1 Burkholderiales bacterium
GACCAAATGAAAGAACTTGGATTTGGGCAACTCACGGGCATTGATATTTTGGGCGAAGCGCGGGGCATCTTGCCCTCAACCGATTGGAAACGCCGCAGTTACAAACGCCCCGAGCAACAACGCTGGTACTCGGGTGAAACCATTTCTTTGGGCATTGGTCAGGGTTACAACAGCTTCACCATGCTGCAACTGGCTCAGGCCTTGGTCACTTTGGCCAACAATGGCGTGCGCACCAGACCACATTTGGTGAAAGAGGTGGTCGATGTGGAAACCAAGGTCGGCCAAGCTGTGACCCTAGAGGTGCCCACCGCCTTGGTTTTTCAAGCCGAGCATATCGACATCATTAAAAAGGCCATGGAAGGTGTGAACATCGAAGGCACGTCAGCGTCGAGTTTCTTGGGTGCTGCCTACACCAGTGCGGGAAAAACCGGCACGGCGCAAGTCTTCACCATCAAACAAAATGAAAAGTACAACGCTGCCAAGATCGATGAACGCTTGCGCGACCATGCTTTGTACATTGCTTATGCGCCTGCCGAAGACCCCAAGGTGGTGCTGGCCATGGTGGTGGAAAACGGTGGTTTTGGCGCCCAAAGCGCAGCACCCATTGCCAGGCGTGTCTTCGATTTCTTGTTGCTAGGGCAGTACCCCTCGCTGGAAGATATGCAGGCTGTGAGAAATTCACAAGCCACGCGCCCGATTGGCAAGCCGCGTCCGGTTGCCAGCGTGCCTTGGCCACCCAAGGCGGTGGTGCCCGAAGCCTTGCCAGCTGACGACCAAGCCCTGCGCTAGCCCATGAAGGCGTCGCGTGTGGTTTTAAGCAGCAAGACCGTCACCACCCCAATGAACAGCCAACGCACATAGGCTGCACCGTGACGTAACGCCACGCGCGTGCCCACATAGCTGCCAGCAATATTGGCCAAGGCAAGGGGCACACCGATCTGCCACATCACATGGCCTTGCCAACCCAGCAACACCAGGGCGGCCGTGTTGCTGGCCAAGTTCAAAACTTTGCTGTGTGCGGAGGCCTGCAAAAAATCAAATCCCAACCAGCGTACCAACAGAAAGACCAATAAGCTGCCCGTCCCCGGGCCAAAAAAACCATCATAAAAACCCATCACACCACCGCACACGCCCATGGCCAGCACTTGGCCTCGACCGTGTAGATGAGGCGCATGGTCTTGGCCCAAATGTTTGTGCCTCAAGGTGTACAACAGCACTGCCAGCAGCAGCACCGGCAAGGCTTGGCGCAGCAGTTGGGGAGACAACAGGGTCAGGCAGTAAGCACCCAACAATGCGCCAAGCAAGGCGCAAATTACGCCCATGCGCAAGGCGCGCCATTGCAAGTCGATTTGCCGCTGAAAACGCCAAGCGGCGAATAAAGTGCCCCACACCGAAGCGGACTTGTTGGTGCCCAGCAGCGTGGCGGGCAAGACATTGGGGTAGGCGGCAAACAGTGCGGGCACCAGCACCAAACCGCCGCCACCCACCGAGGCATCGATAAAGCCGGCCAAGGCCGCAGCCAAGATGATGAAGACGGTGTCCATAGCCCAAGCATTGTGTCAGCCCCAAGCAAGGCCGGACGAAAAAAAAAACACTGCTGTACGTAAGCAGTGCTTTTCTTTGCTATGCGACACCCCCGTGGGCAGTGACGTTTTTATTTGTCTCCTCAACCCTCTGCAAGCTCAAAATGTCTAAGCTGCAAGTTGAGTGACTTTAGGCCAGTTAGGCCAGTTGGTTGCTAAGGACTTTCCCCAGTGAGGAGCTGCTGTACTTCAGCTTCCAAAGCCAGCCACTCGGCAGCTTTTTCGGCCAACATCAGCACCGGGCTGTTGGTGTTGCCACTGGTGATGCTGGGCATGACACTGGCGTCGACCACCCGCAGGCCCTGCACCACGCCGCCGCGTGCGTCGCGCACCCGCAGTTCGGGGTCTACCACCGCCAGCGGGTCGTCCAAGCGGCCCATGCGCGCCGTACCGACAGGGTGAAAGATGGTGGTGCCAATGTCACCGGCCAAGCGGGCAAGATCATCATCGTTAAGAAATTGCCTGCCTGGTTTCCATTCCTCTGGCGAGTACGGGGCCAGCGCGGGTTGGGCGGCAATTTGGCGGGTGATGCGCAAAGAGTCGACGGCAACCTTGCGGTCTGCTTCGGTCGCCAAATAGTTTGGCGCAATCAGGGGTGCGAGAGCAAAGTTGGCGCTTTGAATCTTCACTGTGCCGCGGCTGCTTGGGTTCAAGTTGCACACACTGGCGGTGAAGGCAGGGAAGCTGTGCAGCGGCTCGCCAAACGCATCCAAACTCAGGGGTTGCACGTGGTATTCGATATTGGGCCAAGTTTGGCTGGGGTCGCTGCGGGTAAAAGCCCCCAGCTGCGAAGGTGCCATGCTCATGGGGCCGCTGCGATGCAGCAGGTACTCCAGACCAATCGCGGCTTTGCCCCACCAATTGTTGGCCATCGTGTTTAAAGTTTTCACGCCTTTAACTTTAAAAACAGCACGGATTTGCAAATGGTCTTGCAGATTTTCGCCAACGCCGGGCAGGTCTATCAAGGGCGTGATGCCATGCTGCTGCAACAGCGCCGCGGGGCCCACGCCCGAGAGTTGCAACAACTGCGGTGTGGCCACTGCGCCAGCGCACAAGACCACGGCGTGCTTGGCACTGGCGTGCACTTTCTCTTGCCCGTTCCACACCTCTACGCCGCTGCAGCGCTGTTGGCCATTGGGCAAGGTCTCGAGCACCAGCTTGGAGACCTGCGCCGACGTCCACAGCTCAAAGTTGGGACGCGCATAACAGGTGGGTCGCAAAAATGCTTTGGCGGTGTTCCAACGCCAACCGCTTTTTTGGTTCACCTCGAAATAACCCACGCCCTCATTCGAGCCGCGGTTGAAGTCATCGCTGGCGGGAATGCCGGCTTGCACCGCGGCTTGGGCAAACGCGTCCAAGATGTCCCAACGCAGGCGTTGTTTTTCAATGCGCCATTCGCCGCCGGCGTTATGGTGGCGCAGGGTTTGGTGGTAAATGCTTTGGCCTTGCACCAACAACTCGCTTTTGGCGCCCTTGGCGCCGTGCCAAGCATCTTCGCCCTTGTAATGGTCTTCATGCAACTTAAAGTAGGGCAGGCTGTGTTCCCAACGCCAACGCGCGTCGCCCGTGACCTCGGCCCAGTGGTCGTAGTCGCGGGACTGGCCGCGCATGTAAATCATGCCGTTGATGCTGGAGCAACCACCCAGCACCTTGCCGCGTGGGTAGCGCAGGCTGCGCCCGTTAAGGCCATCAGCCGGTTCGGTCTGGTACATCCAATCGGTGCGCGGGTTGCCAATGCAATACAAATAGCCCACAGGAATGTGCACCCAGTGGTAGTCGTCTTTTCGACCCGCTTCGATCAGCAGTACACGCTTGGAAGCGTTGGCACTCAAGCGGTTGGCCAGCAAGCAGCCCGCAGTGCCCGCGCCAACGATGATGTAGTCGAAAGTGGTGTCGCTCACTTCGAGGTGGGCATCACGAACTCAGCGCCCTTGGGCGTGCTTTCGGGCCAGCGCTGCATGATGGATTTTTGCTTGGTGTAAAAACGCACGCCTTCTTCGCCGTAGGCGTGCATGTCGCCAAACAGGCTGCGCTTCCAGCCGCCAAAACCATGCCACGCCATAGGCACGGGGATGGGCACATTGATGCCGACCATGCCCACCTGAATGCGCCGACTGAATTCACGCGCCACATGCCCATCGCGGGTGAAGCAACTCACGCCGTTGCCAAACTCATGGTCGTTGATGATTTGCACCGCCTTGGCAAAGTCGGGCACGCGCACACAGGCCAGCACCGGTCCGAAGATTTCTTCTTTGTAAATTTTCATGTCGGTCGTGACATGGTCGAACAGCGTGCCGCCCATCCAAAAACCTTTGTCGCAACCGGTGCCAGCTTGCGCGCCGTCAAACCCACGGCCATCCACCAACAGTTTTGCGCCTTCGGCCACGCCGGCATCGATATAGCCTTTGATGCGCTGGCGTGCCAAGTCGGTAACGATGGGACCCATTTCCGCCGCCAAGTTTTCGCCATTCAGCACCTTCAAAGCTTGCGTGCGCGCAATCAGTTTGGACAAGATTTTGTCGGCCACATCGCCGACCAACACCGCCACACTGATGGCCATGCAACGCTCGCCAGCCGAGCCGTAAGCAGCACCTATCAAGGCGTCCACCACTTGGTCGAGGTCGGCGTCGGGCATGACCACCATATGGTTTTTCGCGCCGCCCAAGGCTTGCACACGTTTGCCGTGGTGGGCACCGGTCTCATAAATGTAGTTGGCAATCGGCGTGGAGCCCACGAAGCTGATGGCTTTCACGTCGGGGTGGACCAAAAGAGCGTCTACCGCCTCTTTGTCGCCTTGCACCACATTGAACACACCGTCGGGCAGGCCAGCTTGTTTGAGCAAGTTGGCCATCAACAGTGCAGGCGTGGGGTCTATGGGGCTGGGCTTCAACACAAAAGTGTTGCCTGCCGCAATGGCCACTGGAAACATCCACATGGGCACCATCACGGGGAAATTAAAAGGCGTGATGCCCGCCACCACACCCAAGGGCTGGCGCAGCGTCCAGTTATCGATGCCGGTGGACACCTGCTCGGTGAAGTCGCCCTTGAGCAACTGCGGTATGCCGGTGGCGAACTCGACGATGTCAATGCCTCGGGCCACTTCGCCTTGCGCGTCGGTGAACACCTTGCCATGCTCGGCGGTGATGGCGTGGGCCAGCGCATCTTTGTGCAGGTTGAGCAATTCCAAAAACTTAAACATCACTCGGGCGCGGCGCAGAGGCGGTGCATCTGCCCAAGCGGGAAAAGCGGCTTGCGCGGCGGCCACAGCTTGCGCCACATCGGCGCTGTTGGCCAGGGCGAGTTGTGCTGTCACGGCGCCCGTGGCGGGGTTGGTCACTGCTTGGCTGCGACTTGAAGCGCCTGTGGTCTGTGTGCCGTTGATGAAGTGGCCAATCTGGGGTGTGCTCATGCGTGTCTCTTTGTCCGTAGAAGATTCATTATCCGAACTTGCTTAAAGGCCAATAAGGTCAGGAGTGGCTTGTAATCCATCAGCGGCCCCCACCCACATCGATATTCGTGCCGTTGACATAAGACGCCGCATCACTGAGCAACCACACAATCGCCTCCGCCACTTCCGTGGCCGTACCCGGACGCTGCATGGGTACTTGGTGCGCCAGTTGGTTGGCCCGGTCAGGGATGCCGCCGCTGGCATGGATGTCGGTCAAGATCAGGCCTGGGCGTACCGCGTTCACCCGTATGCCTTCTGCGGCGACTTCTTTGGCCAAGCCAATGGTAAAGCTGTCTATCGCGCCCTTGCTGGCGGCATAGTCCACATATTGACCCGGCGCACCCAGTTTGGCGGCCGCGCTGCTGAGGTTGACGATGCTGCCCCCCCTGCCGCCATGCGCGGTGCTCATGCGCAAAACAGCTTGCTTGGCGCAGGCGAAAGAGCCCAAGACATTGATGCGCATGATGCGCTCCAAGCGTTCCCACGAGGTGGTGTCGACCCGTGCGGTTACATCCAACACCCCGGCGTTGTTGACCAAGCCGCCCAGCATGCCCATGTCTTTGTCGACACTTTGAAACAAACGCTCAATGTCGGCCTCGACGCCCACATCGGCTTGAAAAGCCTGTGCTTGCCCACCTTTGGCGCGAATCGTTTGCACCACATGGTCTGCGGCTTGCGCGTCGCGGGTGTAATTCACTGCCACGGCCCAACCGTGCTTAGCAGCCAGCAAAGCGGTGGCCGCACCAATACCGCGACTCGCGCCGGTGATGAGTAAGACGAGTGACATGGGGACAGTCTCCAAGGTGGGGCTACACAAAATAGTAGGATTAATACCCGTATGGCATTTTGCCAAGCTTAAAAAGATAACACGATTGGACCCACCCTTGAGCCTTGTCATCGATTACTACCTGGCCCCGCAAAGCCCGTGGACCTACTTTGGCCATGCCCGATGGGTGCAAATGGCCCAACAAGCAGGCGCGACTGTGCGCATCATGCCGGTGGATTTGGGCGGGCAGATTTTTCCCGCCACCGGTGGTTTGCCCGTGGGTCAACGCCCGCCTCAGCGCCAAGCCTACAGATTGGTCGAGTTGCAACGCTTTAGCCATTTCTTGCAAATGCCCTTGAACTTGAAACCCCAATTTTTTCCGGTGGCAGGCGACGACGCCGCGCGTTTGATCATTGCGGTGGATCAGCACGATGGCGTTGATGCCGCGCTCAAGGTGTGTGGCGCGGTCTTGGCCGCGGTGTGGGTGCAAGAGCGCGACATCGCTAACGCCAGCGTGTTGCAAGAGATATTGCACGAGCAAGGCATTGCCGCCGACCGTTGGACTGCAGCGCAGGCACCCGCCGCGCAAGACGCCTACATGGCCTACACCCGCCAAGCCCTGGATGCCGGCGTCTTTGGTGCCCCCAGTTTCGTGGTGGGCGGCGAGATTTTTTGGGGCCAAGACCGACTCGAATTTTTACAACGCCGCTTGCAAGCGGGTTAAGACAAGGAAAGACAACGATGGGACATTTCGTTCAATTGCGAGCCGCCGATGGCTATGAATCACAAGCCTATATTGCCCAACCCAAGACCGAGCCGCGTGGCGCGATTGTGGTGTTACAAGAGATTTTTGGCGTCAACAACCACATCCGGTCTATCGCCGACGGCTTTGCCTTCGTGGGCTTTGTGGCGATTGCGCCCGCCGTCTTTTCACGTCTGCAAAAGGACGTGAATTTGGGTTACACCCCAGGCGATGTTGAAATGGGCCGAACCTTGAAGAACTTGGCGGAGGGCTTGCCCCCACCAGGTGTCATGGCCGACGTGCAAGCGGCCATCAGCCATGCCTCCATGGCCACCCGTGGCAAGGTAGGCGTGGTGGGCTATTGCTGGGGTGGTTTGCTCAGTTGGCGTGCCGCCACCCAGTTTGCCAATGTCAAAGCAGCGGTCACTTACTATGGCGGCGGTATGACTTTAGAGCCCGAGCTTCACAAAAAACCCTTGTGTCCTACCATGGCGCATTTTGGTGCCAAAGATGGCTTGATTCCCGCGAGCACCGTGCAGGCTTTTCAAACCGCCCAGCCCAAAGTGGATGTGCATATTTACGATGCAGACCACGGCTTTAACTGTGACCAGCGGGGTTCGTACAACCTGGCCGCGGCCGATTTGGCGCTAGAGCGCACGCTGGGCTTTTTTATCCAACACCTAGAGGGCTAAACCGCTTTCAAGGGTTGCGCAGTTTTTCGGCCGCTGCCATGGCGAAATAGGTCAGCACGCCATCGGCGCCAGCCCGCTTGAAAGCCAACAGGCTTTCCATCATCACCGCGTCATGGTCTAGCCAGCCGTTTTGGGCAGCGGCTTTGAGCATGGCGTATTCGCCAGAGACTTGGTAAGCAAAGGTGGGCACATGGAACTCGTCTTTCACGCGGCGCACAATATCGAGGTAGGGCATGCCAGGCTTGACCATCACCATGTCAGCGCCTTCGGCGATGTCCATGGCCACTTCACGCAGCGCCTCGTCGGAGTTGCCCGCATCCATTTGGTAGACCTTTTTATTGCTCTTGCCTAAGTTGCCCGACGAGCCGACGGCATCGCGAAACGGTCCATAAAACGCGCTGGCATATTTGGCGCTGTAGGCCATGATGCGGGTGTGGATGTGGCCGTGGAACTCTAAGGCTTGGCGGATAGCCGCAATGCGCCCGTCCATCATGTCGCTGGGCGCGACGATGTCCACGCCGGCCTCGGC
>JABMMR010000236.1 GCA_013205525.1 Burkholderiales bacterium
CACAACAACATGGTGATGATCCAAAACCGCACCACCACCTGTGTTTCTTTCCAGCCAGATTTTTCAAAATGATGGTGCAATGGGGCCATCTTCAATATGCGTTTACCCACGCCGTATTTGCGTTTGGTGTATTTGAAATAACTCACCTGCAACATCACCGACACCGCTTCAGCCACAAAGATTCCGCCCATGATGGCCAAAACAATTTCTTGTCTGACAATGACGGCAATGGTTCCCAAAGCAGCACCTAAACCTAGCGCCCCAACGTCACCCATAAAGACTTGCGCAGGATGGGTGTTAAACCATAAAAAAGCCAGACCTGCTCCTGCCATCGCCGCACAAAACACCAGTAATTCACCAGAGCCCGGTATGTATGGGAAAAACAAATACCGCGAATAAACAGCTGAACCTGTGACGTAGGCAAACACACCCAAAGCTGAACCCACCATCACCACAGGCATGATGGCGAGTCCATCCAAACCATCGGTCAAATTGACCGCATTGCTTGAACCGACGATCACAAGATATGTCAATCCCACAAATCCCAAGATGCCCAAGGGATAGCTGATCTCTTTGAAAAAGGGTAAAAACAAGCCAGCTTTGGGTGGCAAATTCACATCAAAGCCAGAGCGTACCCAACTGTAAAAAAGCTCTATGACACGCAGGTTGCTCACCTCGGAAATACTGAAGACCAAGTACAAGGCAGCGAGCAAGCCAATCAAAGACTGCCATAGGTATTTTTCGCCTGAAGGCATTCCCTCAGGGTCTTTCCTGACGACTTTGCGCCAGTCATCGACCCAACCTATAGCGCCGAAACCAAGGGTTACCAACAGCACAATCCATACAAAACGGTTGGACAGATCTACCCATAGCAAGGTGGAGAAAGCTATTGCCAACAAAATCAATATGCCGCCCATGGTGGGGGTACCGGACTTGACCAAATGGGACTCAACGCCATAGCCTCTGATGGGCTGGCCTATTTTGAGCTCTGCTAATTTTCGAATCACAAAAGGGCCCGCTATCAAACCCATCAGCAGTGCAGTCATTGCCGCCATGACTGCTCTGAATGTCAGGTATTGAAATACCCGTAAAAATCCATAGTCGGGTGACATGGCCTGTAGCCACTGGGCCAAGCTCAAGAACATGATGTCTCCGCGGCAGATGATGCTTGTGTATTGACCCAAGACTGGACTGCTTGAACCACTCGTTCCATGCGCATGAAACGCGAACCTTTAACGAGCACGGTTGCGACAACTGGCAGATGGGCTTGTACTTGTGCATAGACCTCATCGATGGATTGACAATGTCTTGCATTGGAAAAGACTTTGGCTGCATTTCGACTCAGCTCACCTAAAGTGATGAGGTGCTCGATACCGCTGGCTTGTGCGTAGCGTCCAACTTCTGCATGAAATTCTGGTCCTTGGGTTCCCACCTCCCCCATGTCCCCTAGCACCAATACGCGGGGTTCAGGCGACTGTGCCAAGAGATCAATGGCAGCGCGAACGGAGTCTGGGTTGGCGTTGTAACTGTCGTCAATGAGTACCAGCTGTCGGTTGTGCAAAGTCAATACCAAAGAGTGCGATCTTCCTGCGACAGGTTCAAAAGCAGCCAGTCCTTTTTCAATCAAATTCAAAGGCACTTTGGCGGCTAGCGCACAGCTGATAGCAGCCAGTGCGTTGTGAACATTGTGCTCACCCGCTACCGATAAATTTGTTGTTAATGGGCCAAGCGGCGTATGCACACTTAGCTGCCAATGCTGGTGAGCCCAAGTGCCGCTCAAGAGATGGACATCCGACTTAGCGTTGCGACCAAAACTGATCACCTCTTTTCCAGCAGCCAAATCTCGCCACACCGTGGTGTACAAATCATCGGCTGGAAATACGGCGACACCCTGTGCGGGCAAAGCAGAAAGAACCGCGCCGTTTTCAGTCGCCACGGCTTGTACGCTGTGCATAAATTCAAGATGCTCGCGCTGTGCGTTATTGACCAATGCCACATTGGGCATACTCAAGGATGCAAGTTTGGCAATCTCACCCGCATGGTTCATGCCCAGCTCAACCACGGCACTGCGATGGTGATGCTGCAACCTCAAAAGTGTCAATGCAACACCAATGTCATTATTGAAATTGCCTTGGGTTGCCAGCGCATCCTTGCCGTGCCAAGCGTTCAAAATACTGGCAATCATTTGGGTGACCGTGGTTTTACCGTTGCTTCCAGTGACCGCAATCAACGGCAAGGAAAACTGCGCGCGCCAAGCTTGGGCAATTCGCCCCAGCGCCCAGCGAGTATCTTTGACCTCTAAACCCATCAGTCCAGCTTCTGCCAAACCCTGTGTGGCGATGGCTGCAGAAATGCCCAGACCTTTTAATTGAGTTAAAAAATCGTGTCCATCGAATCGCTCACCTTTAAGGGCCACAAACAAATCGCCTTGGCTCAGCGTGCGTGTGTCGGTATGCAATCTTAAAAACACAGTTTTGGCGTCTCCGATCAAGCGACTTTGTGGCAACCACGCATGCAATTGCCCCAGCGTGATATTGAGCTCTTGACTCATACCCAACCTCGCAATTTCAAAGCAGCCATGGCATGCGCCGCGTCAGAGAAACTCAAGCGCGAAGCACCTATTTCCTGATAGGTTTCATGTCCTTTGCCCGCAATCAAGATCACATCTTGCGGCTTGGCTTGTGCAATCGTTTGCGCAATGGCCTGCTCGCGGTCAATACACACCGTCATTTTTGCGGTGTTGCACAGACCCGCCACCATGCTTTGAATAATCTGCTCAGGATCTTCGTTGCGTGGGTTGTCACTGGTGAACACCATATGGTCAGCGAATGCTTCTGCTACTTTTGCCATGAGCGCGCGTTTGCTTGTATCGCGGTTTCCCCCACATCCAAAGACACAGTGCAACTCTCCCTGACGTGCGCTGGCCATGGGGCGCAAGGCTTTCAGCGCTTGCAATAATGCATCGGGTGTGTGGGCATAGTCGACCACCACACAGGGCGCGTCAACACCGCCCATGCTTTGCATACGCCCTGGAACGGCAGGTAAACCTCGACAAGCCTGCACTGCATCTGCGAGGGACACCCCAAGCGCCCGCATGGCTGCTATGACGCCAAGTACATTCAGGACATTGAAATCGGCTACCCAGTCTGTTTGCAGCGAATGAACTTCTTCGCCCTCTTGCACTTGGAAATGCAATCCATGACCGCTGTTGTGTACATCCTTGGCGCGCAGTCTTGCCGGTTGATGCATTGACACTGTCCAAATGTCTGGTGCTTCTTTGCTGTCTTGCATGAGGAACTGCTGCACCAAAGCTTTGCCTTGTGGGTCATCGATATTGATGACTGCAGCTGGCAACTTTGGCCAAGCAAATAATTTTGCTTTGGCCCTCCAGTAGCCATCCATATTGGCGTGGTAATCCAAGTGATCTTGTGTGAAATTGGTGAAGATAGCCAGGCTGATTTGCGTGCCCTCCAATCGATATTCACTCAAGCCAATGGAAGACGCCTCGATTGCACAAGCCTTCACGCCGTCATCTGCCCATAGGCGTAACTGCGAATGCAAACGCACAGGATCCGGCGTTGTCATGCCCGTTGGGTGCATCTGATCGCCTTGGCCCATCCCCAATGTGCCTACAACCGTGCAGCGCTTGCCTACGCTTGTGAGCGCATGTGACAGCCACCACGCGGTAGATGTTTTTCCATTGGTTCCTGTGACTGCCAATATTTGCAGTTGCTGGCTTGGACATTCGTAATACGCATCGGCAATCGGTCCACAGGCCTGCTTCAAATCGGTATAGGCGCCGATTTTTGGCTCATCCTGTGCCCATGTGAATGCATGTG
>JABMMR010000237.1 GCA_013205525.1 Burkholderiales bacterium
GTGTTTGATGTGGCGGTTGACATTCGCCGCGCCTCACCCAATTTCGGACAATGGGTGGGCGTGCATTTGAGCGCAGACAACAAGCGCCAAATGTGGGTGCCGCCTGGCTTTGCCCACGGTTTTGTGGTGCTGAGTGCCAGCGCAGATTTTTTATACAAAACCACCGATTACTACGCCCCCGCTTACGAGCGCTGCATTGCATGGAATGACCCCAGTTTGGCAATAGATTGGCCCATCCAGGCCGCACCTTTGTTGGCCGCCAAAGACGTGCAAGCACCAAGCTTGGCCTCGGCCGAGGTGTTTGTGTGACAAATTTTTGACATATTTCGCCATTAAGATGACATCCTTTTCTGTTAGTAACTTATGAAAATTGCAGTGTTCGGTACGGGTTATGTGGGTTTGGTGCAAGGTGCTGTGTTGGCAGATGCAGGTCATACGGTGATATGCGTCGATATCGATGAAAACAAGCTCGCGCGTTTGCGCAAAGGCGAAATCCCGATTTTTGAGCCCGGTCTCGAACCCATTGTGAAGAGCAATTTTGCTGAGGGTCGTTTGTTGTTCACCTCCGACGCCAAGGAAGCAATTGAGCAAAGCGAGGTGCAATTCATCGCTGTTGGCACCCCGCCGAATGAAGACGGTAGCGCAGATTTAAAACACGTCTTGGCTGTAGCCAAAACCATTGCCACCCATATGACGGGATACACCGTGGTGGTTGACAAGTCCACGGTGCCGGTTGGCACGGCCGACAAGGTGACGGACATGATTGCGCAAACCCTCAAGGCGCGCGGTGTGGACTTCGCCTTTGATGTGGTCTCTAACCCAGAATTTTTAAAAGAAGGTGCAGCGGTTGCTGACTGCCAACGGCCCGACCGAATCGTTATTGGCACCGAAAGCGCCCAAGCAGAAAACACTTTGCGCGAGTTGTACGAGCCCTTCAACCGCAACCATGACAAAGTCATTGTCATGAATGTGCGAAGTGCCGAGCTGACCAAATACGCGGCCAACTGCATGCTGGCCACCAAGATCAGTTTCATGAATGAAATGGCCAATATCGCCGAGCTGGTGGGCGCCGATATCGAGTCGGTTCGTCAAGGCATAGGCAGTGACCAACGCATTGGTTACCACTTCATTTACCCGGGTGCTGGTTATGGCGGCAGTTGTTTTCCCAAAGACGTCAGCGCCTTGGTGAAAACTTCCGAGGGCTTGGGCTACACCCCTTGGATACTCAATGCCGTTGAGTCGCGCAACCAAGCGCAAAAGCATGTGGTGTTTGAAAAGATTCAACGCTATTTCAAAGACGCTCTGAAAAACAAAACCTTCGCTTTATGGGGTTTGTCATTCAAGCCCAATACCGACGATATGCGCGAAGCCCCCAGTCGAGTGGTCATGGAGGCTTTGTGGCAAGCCGGCGCGCGCGTGCAAGCATTCGACCCTGCGGCCATGGAAGAAACCCAGCACATTTATGGTGACCGCCCAGACTTGATGCTGTGTGGCACCAAAGAAGCAGCTTTGATGGGTGCCGACGCCTTGGTCATCATGACCGAGTGGAAGAATTTCCGCGTGCCAGACTTTGAGCGCATGAAGTCAGCGCTGAAAACACCAGCCATTTTTGATGGCCGCAACCTGTTTGAGCCAGCGCGCATGCGCGAGCGCGGCTTTGACTATTTCAGCATTGGGCGCTGAATTAAAGCGACAGGTTTTGCAAGTAGGCCCTGAAATCGCTGCCGGTTTCAGGGTGCTTTAAAGCGAACTCGACGCTGGCTTTTAAAAACCCCAACTTGCTGCCGCAGTCATATCGCACACCCTCATAGGCGTAGGCATAAACCGCCTCAAGCTTGAGCAAACTCTGAATGGCGTCAGTCAGTTGGTACTCGCCGCCAGCCCCTGGTTTGAGCTTGGAGATATGCTGAAAAATACTGGGTGTGAAGATGTAGCGACCCACCACACCTTGGTCGGACGGTGCATCCTTGGGCTCTGGTTTTTCCACAATATCGGATAACTTGGTGAGTCGCTCGCCGGCAGATATGCCAGCCACCACCCCATAAGACTTGCTTTGTGCGGGTTGAATTCTTTCTACCGCCACCACCGAGGAGCGGTAATGCTCGTAAATGCCCACGAGTTGCTTGAGCACGCCGGGTTGGTGGTCCAGCAAGTCGTCTGCCAGCACCACTGCAAAAGGCTCATTGCCCACCAAGGAAGCGGCGCAATTGACCGCATGACCCAAGCCCAAAGCCTCGGGTTGTCTGACATAAACACAGTTGACATGCGCGGGTTTGATATTGCGCACCAAGTTAAGCAACTCGGTTTTGTGCTTGGCTTCGAGTTCATGTTCTAGCTCAAACGAGCGGTCGAAATGGTCTTCAATGCTGCGCTTGCTGCGACCGGTGACGAAGATCATTTCGGTAATGCCCGCTTGCACTGCTTCTTCTACCGCATACTGAATCAGCGGTTTGTCCACCACGCAAAGCATTTCCTTGGGGCTGGCTTTGGTGGCTGGCAAAAAGCGCGTGCCCAAACCCGCTACTGGGAAAACAGCTTTTCTAACAACAGTCATTTCAACCCCTTAGCGCTTGTTCAATGCGGGCACATCGCGCTTAGTCGCGCCTGTAAAGAGCTGTCTCGGGCGGCCAATTTTGTACTCAGGGTCGCCAATCATTTCATTCAACTGGGCGATCCAGCCCACCGTGCGTGCCAGCGCAAAAATGCCGGTGAACAAGTTCACAGGAATGCCAATCGCGCGTTGCACGATGCCAGAATAAAAATCGACATTAGGGTAGAGCTTGCGCGAAACAAAGTAATCGTCTTCCAGCGCAATCTTTTCCAAGGCCTTGGCCAGTTTGAACAAGGGGTCGTTTTCCAAGCCCAGCTCTTGCAAAACTTCGTTACAGGTCTCTTGCATCAATTTGGCGCGCGGGTCGTAATTTTTGTAGACACGGTGACCAAAGCCCATGAGCTTAACGCCAGAATTTTTGTCCTTGACCTTCTCCATAAATTCACCGACCTTGGCGATGCCGCCATTGGCCTGAATATGTTCGAGCATGTTCAAACAAGCTTCATTGGCGCCGCCGTGCGCCGGGCCCCACAAACAAGCCACACCTGCTGCAATGGCAGCAAAGGGGTTGGTGCCAGAAGAACCACACAAACGCACAGTCGAGGTGGAAGCATTTTGCTCGTGGTCAGCGTGCAAGGTGAAGATGCGGTCCATGGCGCGCTCGAGCACCGGGTTGACCACATAAGGCTCGCAAGGCGTACCAAACATCATGCGCAAGAAATTGCCAGCATAAGACAAATCGTTTTGCGGGTAGAGGAAGGGCTGTCCAACGCCGTATTTATAGGCCATCGCCACCAA
>JABMMR010000023.1 GCA_013205525.1 Burkholderiales bacterium
CTTCATCGGTTTTGTTGGCCGCTTATGTGGCGCACATGGGTGAGGGTTTGAGCCCATCAGCTTTGAAGTCGGTGCAGTCTGCGTTGCAAATGCTGCAAATCCATGTATTGGCGATGCTGGGGGTTTGTGCTGTCGCCTTGCTGCATAAAGCCAGCAAAGTTTTGCTCTTGTCTGCGGCTTTGTTTTTATTGGGTTTGCTCATGTTCAGCCTGAACATTTGCTTGATACATTTGGGCGGGATCACAGTTTTCAGATCATTAACGCCCTATGGCGGCATGGCGTTTATGGCCGCTTGGTTGAGTCTGGCAGTGTGGGCACTTCGCGTACCTCGGCCTCAATGATGTCTTCGTTGGTGCTGCCTCTGCGCATGTGTTGCGCGGCTTGTTTTTTCCATTGGCGGTAGCTGCTGAAAATCACCGCGATGTGCGGTTTTTTCCCGCTAATTAGCCAGCGCAGCAGGCCAAGCGTGAGGCCCAAGAGCGAGAACAGCAACACCATCAACAGCATGAAACCAGCCATCAAAAACAAAAAAATGCGTACCAGCCAATTCATGTGGGTGCTTTAGGGTGAGGCCGTCAAACTGACGTGTACCTATTGTCGTTGACGCCATGGGGTGAAACCCTGAGGAGCTTTGGCTCTAAACTGGATGTCATTCTTTCAAGGACACCATCATGCCAAAAGCCTATTTGTTAAGCATTTACCAAGAAACCAAAGATGCGGATGCGGTTGCCGCTTACGCCAAGCTGGCCTTGCCCGCCATACAGGCCGCTGGAGGCATATTTTTGGCTCGCGGTATGCCGGCCGCTGTGAAAGAAAGCGGCAAGATGGAGCGCACCGTGCTCATCGAATTCGCCGATTTGGCTTCAGCCTTGGCGGTGTACGACAGCCCCGCCTACCAAGAGGCTTTGCTGGCTTTAGGCACAAACGCCGTGGTTCGAGACATGCGCATCATCGAGGGTGTCTGAGCATGACAGCCTTGAGTCAACGTGCGCAAAGTCTGGGCACTGAAAACGCCTTCGTGGTGTTGGCTGAAGTCAATAAGCTGATTCGTGAAGGTCGCAACATCATTTCGTTTTGCATTGGCCAGCCTGACTTTGCCACCCCGCAGCACATTCAAGACGCGGGCATCGCGGCCATTACGCAAGGCAAGCACGGCTACACCCCATCGGCCGGCATCCCCGAGTTGCGCCAAGCTGCCGCAGACTATTTTTCGCGCACGCGTGGCATTCAAGTTGATGCCGATGATGTGGTGGTGGGCGCGGGTGCCAAGCCCTTTATTGGATACACGATTCAATCGGTGACCGACTACGGAGCAGGCGACGAGGTCATTTACCCGGTCCCTGGTTTCCCGATTTACGACTCGCAAATCAAGGCCAATGGCGCGGTAGGTGTGCCCATCTTTTTGCGTGAATCGCGTAACTTTGGCTTTGACCCGCAAGAGTTGACAGAAAAAATCACCCCCAAAACCAAGTTGCTCATCCTCAACTCCCCGCAAAACCCCACGGGCGGCATCATCCCCAAGGCCGACTTGGAGGCGATTGCCGAGATCTTGCGTAAGCACCCGCAAGTGTGGGTGTTCGCCGATGAGATTTACGGTCAATTGGTCTATGACGGCGAGTTCCATTCCATCGCTTCCTTGCCAGGCATGCAAGAGCGCACCATCATCTCCGACGGTTGCTCCAAGACTTGGGCCATGACGGGCTGGCGTTTGGGCTTTACCGCCAACAAAAAGCTGGCGCCTTTATTTACCAACTGGATCACCAACACCGAGTCCTGCGCATCTCATATTACTCAGTGGGCGGGTGTGGCTGCATTGAACGGACCGCAAGACGATGCGCATCATATGCGTGAGGTGTTTTTAAAGCGGCGCAACCTGATTGTGAATTTGCTCAACCAAATTCCTGGTGTGAGTTGCCAAAGTCCGGGTGGGGCTTTCTATGTTTGGCCCAATGTGAGCGAGGCTTGTCGCCTCACCCGTTGCGCAGACTCCGAGGAGTTTCGCAAGCGCTTGCTTCTTGAAGCCGGCGTGGCGGTGCTGGCGGACATTCACTTTGGCCCGCGCGTGCCTGGAGACGGTCAACACATACGCTTTAGCTATGCGGCTTCTGATGAAGCCATCCACGCCGGTTTACAGCGCATGGGTGAATTTATTCACAAAAATACACAAGCCTAAAAAGCCACCCCTCTTAACGAAGGATGTTCTTGAGTAATTTGTCATTGTCCATAACCATGGCCGACTCGAAGGTGCTTGAAAACAATTTAGCGCCACGCATCAACATACGCGTGGGCACGCCATGGGCATAAGAGATAGCCTGTCGTGCAAACAAGACCGGCCCCTTGGGGCTGAGCCGCACTTGAAATTTTTGTTGCGTGACTTTCTCATTGACTTGTTTGCAAAATGCTTCCATGGTGGCTTGAGGCGTGTCAACACTGGTAGAAAAGCCTTGGCCAATGAAAATGATTTGCTTGGTGTCACCTGCCACCCGCGTCCAAAAGGGATAGAAGAAACCACGCGAGCCGTAAACATCCCCATTTTTTTCAAGCCGCGCGTCGGTGCGGTTGGCTTTATAGAGGTCACTGACGAGTTCATTGGTGACCTCTAGAGGTTTCCAAACCTTGATGTTTTCATCGGCCATTTGGGCGCGCGACTCTTCAAACAGCTCGAGGAGCTTGGCAGACAAAACAGGGACTTGGCTTTTCAGATACCCCGCCGAGCGCAGCGTTGTTCCCAGGAGGAGTTGCAACTCGTCAAATTGGGGCGCTTTGATATGTATGGCCGAGGGTGCTGTTTGGGAAAAGGAATCGCGGTAATAGCGTTCAGGCTTGGGCATGACGAAATCTTGAAAAAGTTCAATGTCTCTCACCAGCTTATCTACTGTCATGCCAAAGAAAAAATGGCGCAATTCTTTTTGCTCCATCACATTTTTGTAGAACAGGTTGATGCCGTCGACCAATTTCTCTCTGTTGTCTGGCGTGTCCAGTAGTTGCATCTTTTGGCTTTCTCTTCCTTGTTTACGATTTTGTAATTATCGTTAATTCTATGAAAAATCGATGGTCAAAACCCGTTTTACACTTTCAGTATCGACTCAAAAAGTTTTAAATTAAATTCTTTTTTAGAAAAGTTTGATAATTATCAAACATATCAAGGTTTATGGCTCAAAAACATACTTCTCCCATGGTTTTGGTTCACGGCGCATGGCACGGCGCATGGTGCTGGAAAAAATTGCTTCCTTTGTTGCGTGAAAAAGGGTTCACTGTTTATACACCCACGCAAACAGGGGTGGGCGAAAACGCCAGTCTACTCTCTAGGCACATCACTTTAAATACTTTTATCGAAGACATCGCAGATTTCCTCATCAGCCATGACTTGCAGGATGTGGTCTTGGTGGGCCATAGCTTTGCGGGCATCAGCATCAGCGGTGTGGCAGACCGCATGCCAGAGCGCATTCGTCATTTGGTCTACCTAGACGCCTTGTTGCTGCAAAGTGGGCAAAAGGTGTTTGACATCATCCCCCCCGAGATGGCGGCGGCCAGGCGTGAAATTGCCAGGCAAACATCGGGGGGACTTTCTTTGCCCGCCCCCGACCCCGCAGCTTTGGGGGTGACGGATGAAATTGATGCGCAATGGGTCAAAGAAAATTGCACGCCGCATCCGCTGTCTACCTACGAAAGTACTTTGCATTTAAGCCACCCCTTGGGCAATGGATTGCCTGCAAGCTATATCGCTGTGACGCCGCATTACTTGGCCACCACAGCCTCGCGTGACTACGCCCGTTCGCGCAGCGATTGGCAGTATGCAGAGATGGCGGGCGGCCACGACGCCATGGTCACCTCGCCTGCGCATCTTTGCCGGTTGATAGAAGATGTGGTTGACTCCAAGCCTGTGCGCAAACCCTCTATGGAAGACCGAGCCCTCAAATTTATCGAAGGTCACAACCTCGAGATTTGGACAGGTATTGCGCTGTTGGTCGTGCTGGTGGTGGTCTTCAAATAAGCTAACTGAGATTCAAAGCGCCTTGGCTTTTTCTCGCAACTGAAACTTTTGAATCTTGCCCGTGGAGGTTTTGGGGATGGCTTCGAAGACAAATGTTCTAGGGATTTTGTAACCCGCCAGCAGCGATTGGCAGTGCGCTTTTAACTGCTCTGCATCGACCGCGTGTCCGGTGTGCAGTTCCACAAACGCCAGCGGCGTTTCGCCCCATTTTTCGTCTGGCTTGGCCACCACCGCGCAGGCCAGTACGGCGGGGTGGCGGTAAAGCGCATCTTCCACCTCGATGCTGCTGATGTTTTCGCCGCCCGAGATGATGATGTCTTTGTTGCGGTCTTTGATCTTCACATAGCCGTGGGCGTCCATCACACCCAAGTCGCCCGAGTGAAACCAGCCGCCGTCAAAGGCTTGATCGGTGGCGCTGGGGTTTTTCAAATAGCCCTTCATGACGATATTGCCGCGAAACATGATCTCGCCCATGGTCTGCCCATCGGCGGGTATGTCAACCAAACTTTGCGGGTCTTTCACCGCCATGCCTTCTTGCAAGGGATATCGAACCCCTTGTCGGCCGTTGAGCAAACTTTGTTCGTCTAAAGTTTTGTCAGCCCAGTCAGCGCGTTTAACGCATACCGATGCAGGGCCATAAACCTCAGTCAGACCATACACATGGGTGATATCAAACCCCAGATTGGCCATGCCCTCCAACATGGACGCCGGCGGGCTCGCACCTGCCACCATGCCTTTGACGCGCTGCGTGACCGCCGCTTGCTGCTGCGCGGGGGCTTGTATCAACAGGTTGTGCACCACAGGCGCTGCACAGTAGTGGTCTACGCGGTGGTCTGCCATGGTTTGCAATATCAGCGCAGCGTCAATTTTGCGCAAACACACATTCACACCGCCCAGCATGGCCACCGTCCAAGGAAAGCACCAGCCATTGCAATGAAACATGGGCAGGGTCCACAGATAGCGAGGGAAATTGGGCATGTGCCAAGTCACTGCATTGCTGACGGCGTTCAAGTACGCACCTCGGTGGTGGGTGACCACGCCTTTGGGGTCACCCGTGGTACCCGAGGTGTAGCTGACAGCAATCGCATCCCATTCGTCTTGTGGTCCGATCAATTGGGCCAAAGGTGGGTGCTGCTTTAACCACGCTTCGTATTCTTTGTCGCCAATGCGTTCACCCGTTCCGGTGTATTGGCTGTCGTCTACATCGATTACCAGCACATGGCGTTGGTATTGGCCATGCAGAAGGCCAAGTGCCTCTTTCATGGTGGCTGAAAATTCTCGGTCGGTGATGAGGATGCTGGCTTCGCAGTGGTTGATCTGCCAAGCGATCAATGAAGCATCAAGGCGCGTATTGAGGGCGTGCAACACCGCGTTCACCGCAGGCACGGCGTAGTGGGCTTCCAGCATTTCAGGGGTGTTGGAGAGCATCACACTCACGGTAGCACCCCGTTGTATGCCCGCGGCCTGCAGCGCTGCTGCCAGTCGGGCGCTGCGCTCGCGCACCTGCGCCCAGTTGTAGCGGCGTCGCCCATGAATCACGGCAGGCAAGTCGGGGTAAATATCTGCACTGCGCTCCAGAAAGCTGACGGGCGAGAGAGCCGCAAAATTGGCCGGCGTTTTAGCTAAGTCTTGCTCGTAAATGGAGGTCATGGGTATGTGTTGGCTCAAGTCCACCAAGGGTAAAAGTTGGGCATGTCTGTGGAGGCTTTGTCGGTGAAAACAGGGGCTCGTTTTTCAAGGAATGAAGCCACGCCCTCTTTGCCACTGTTTTGGCTGGCATAAAAAATAGCCAGCGAATCCACATGGTGCGCTTTCAAAGGGTGGTCTTGCGCTGCATTGCGGTAAAGCATTTGCCGTGTGAGGGCGATGGCCACGGGGCTATGCGCCACTATTTTTCGTGCAATTTTGTAGGCTTCTTCCAGTAAAGCGTCTGCAGGGAACACCGCCTTGACATAGCCCGCTGACAGCAGGGTGTCGGCGTTGTGGATGTCGCCGGTGTAGCACCACTCCAGCGCGGTTTGCAAGCCCACCAAGCGTGGCAAAAACCAGCTGGAGCAGGCTTCGGGCGTGATGCCGATTTTGTTGAACACAAAACCCACACGCGCTTTTTCTGAGGCCAAGCGGATGTCCATGGCACAAGTTATGGTGGCGCCTATGCCCACCGCCGCGCCGTTGATCGCACCGATGATGGGTTTTTTGCACTCGAACATGGCCAAGGTGACTTTGCCGCCCGAGTCGCGCACCCCATCGACCATGGCCGGGCCATTGAGCTTGTCTTGCATGTCTTTCAGGGTGGGGCGCAGGTCTTGGTTCAAACCAAACACATTGCCCTCAATGCTCAAGTCCATGCCCGCGCAAAAAGCTTTGCCCGCACCGGTCACCACTATCGCGCCAACGTCGTCGTCCTCGCTGGCGCGGTTGAAGGCATGTATCAGCTCATGCGACATCTCGACGGTGAACGCATTCATGTGCTCGGGGCGGTTCAGGTTGAGGGTGAGTATGTGCTCGGCTACCTCGTAGCGCAGGGTGGTGTAGTTGGTCATAGGGCTCAAGTGTCAGGAGAGGGTGGACATGTCAATCACGAAGCGGTATTTCACATCGCTTTGCTGCATACGCTCGTAAGCTTGGTTGATGCCGCTCATGGGAATCATTTCAATATCCGACAAAATCTGGTGCTTGGCACAAAAGTCCAGCATCTCTTGGGTTTCTTGGATGCCACCCACCAAGGAGCCGGCAATTTTTCGTCGACCCATGATCAGCGAACGCGCATTGAGTTCGGCATTCATGCCAATCGTACCGACGATGCATAGGGTGCCGTCTACCTTGAGCAAAGGCAGGTAGACGTTGTAGTCGTGGTAGAGCGGAATGGTGTTGAGCAAAAAATCAAACTGGTTGGCGCTGGCTTGCATCGCGGCGGCATCGCTCGAGAGCAGAACTCCGTCAGCACCCAAACGCAGGGCGTCTTGCGCCTTGTGGGCAGAGCTGGTGATCATGGTGGTTTTGGCACCCATGGCGTGAGCAAACTTGATGCCCATATGGCCCAAGCCACCCAAGCCAATCACGCCCACGCTCATGCCCGCTTGTATGTTCCAGTGCTTCAGCGGCGAATAGGTGGTGATACCCGCGCACAGCAAGGGCGCTGCGCCTGCAAGGTCCAAGCCCTCGGGCATGCGCAGCACAAAATGTTCGTCGACCACGATGTTTTTGGCGTAGCCGCCGTAGGTGAAGCCTCCAGGGTCGGCGCTAGCGGCGTTGTAGGTGCCGGTGACACCCTTGAGGCAATACTGTTCTAAATTCACCGCACAAGAACTGCAGGTGTGACAAGATTTCACAAAGCAGCCAACCGCCACTTTTTGGCCGAGCTTGAATTTTTTAACCTCTGCGCCCACCGCATTGACCGTGCCGACAATTTCGTGGCCTGGCACCAGCGGGTAGTTGCTGCGGCCCCAGTCGTTTTTAGCGAAATGCAAATCGGTATGACACACGCCGCAAAAAGCGATGTCTATGCCTACATCTTTGGGGCCAATGTTTCTGCGCTGAATGTGTTGGGGAACCAAGGCTTGGTCTGAGGCCAAGGCAGCAAAGCAGGAGGTAAGTGCCAAGGTGTTGCCCCTTTAGATGATGTATTTATATCGAAAAAATTATAGCCATCACCCCCTCAACGCTAAATCACCTCGGGCGTCAGCGCTTGTATAGCTTGGTAGTTGGTCAGAAACACTTGGCCGTGAAGATGCTGCAAGAAACCGGTGGTGTTGAGTTTGTCCATCACCGGCCCTTTGATTTCCGAGAAGTGCAGGGCGATGCCAGAGTCTTTCAAGCGGCTGGCAATGGCCTCTAAACTTTCCAAAGCACTGGCGTCAATGTCGTTCACACCAGAGCATTGCAGCAGCACGTGTTGCAGTTCAGGGCGTGAGGCTACTTCGGCGTTGATGCGGTCCTCCACACCCCGCGCATTGGCAAAAAACAGGCTGGCATCCACCCGCAGGCACACCAGTTTGGGGCTGACCAACACATCGTGGCGCAGCACATTTCGGAAATGCTCGGTGCCCGGCACCAAACCCACAATGGCGATGTGCGGACGGCTGGCGCGAAACAAAAACAGCGCCAAAGACACCACCACACCCATGACCAAACCGCTTTCCACACCCACCAGCAAGGTGGCCAGCAAGGTGGTGGCGACTGCGATGAAGTCCAGCTTGGAAAAGCGCCAGGTGGATTTCAACATACCAAAGTCCACCAGCGACAACACCGCCACGATGATGGTGGCAGCCAAGGTGGCTTGCGGCAGGTAAAACAAAGCAGGCGTTAAAAACAGCGACGCCAAGGTGATGCCCACTGCGGTGTACACACCCGCCGCCGGGGTGACCGCGCCCGCGTCAAAGTTGACCACCGAGCGGGCAAAACCACCCGTCACCGGAAAGCCACCGGTGAAGGCCGCTGACAAATTGCTGGCGCCCAAGGCAACCAACTCTTGGTCGGGCTCAATGCGTTGGCGGCGTTTCGCCGCCAAGGTTTGGCCGACAGACACCGACTCCACAAAGCCCACCACGCTGATGAGCAAAGCGGGAACCAACAGCTCTTGCCAAAGACCCAAGTCCCATAACGGCGCGGTGAGTGGAGGCAAGCCTTGCGGCACGGTGCCCACCAATTTCATGCCTTGGCCTTGCCAGTCGAGTGACCAAGCCAAGAGGGTGGTCATGGCAATCGCCACCACGGGCCCTGCCTTGGCCAGCACATCGGCCAACTTTGGCCTCAAGCCCGCTGAGATGAGCAAAGGCTTTAAGCCCTTGCGCACCCAAAACAAAAACGCGGTGGTGGCGATGCCCACGACCAGCGTCAGTAAATGAATATTCGAGGCTTGGTGCAGCAGAGAAGACAGCAGTTCCACAAAATTGTGTCCCTCGGCTTTAACGCCCATGAGGGTTTTGAGTTGGCTCAGCGCAATCAGCAAACCCGACGCCGAAATAAAACCCGAGATGACCGGATGGCTTAAAAAATTGGCCAAAAATCCCAAGCGCAGCAAACCCATGACCAGCAACATGCCGCCCGACAAAAACGCCAAGGTCATCGCCACTTGCCAATAGGCATGGGTGCCGGCGGCGGCGTGTTCGGCCACCGCAGCAGCGGTCATCAGCGACACCACCGCCACAGGGCCGACTGCCAACACGCGGCTGCTGCCCAGCACCGCGTACAGCAACAAGGGCGCCACGCTGGCGTACAAACCCACCTCGGGCGGCAACCCCGCCAGCAAGGCATAGGCCAAGCTTTGTGGGATCAGCATGACAGTGACGATGAGGGCGGCCACCGCGTCGTTGGTGAAGGTTTCGCGGCTGTATCTGCGGCCCCATTGAAGAATGGGCAGTGCGGGCAACCAGCCTGAGCCTTGCGTCATCCCTTTGGGGCGTGGACGAAGCGGTCCATCAGCTCAAAGCCCAGCATGCCCACCAGCATGGCGACAACGAAAATCAAGGCCTTGGGCTGGCCATCGGCCATGGAGACCATGGCAGGTCCTGGGCAAAAACCCGCCCAACCCCAGCCAGCGCCAAACAGCAAACTGCCAATCACCAAAGGGCGGTCGATTTGGTTGTTATTCGGAATACGCAACACGCCGCCAAAGAAATTGGTGGTGCGTTTTTTGGCCACGCCAAAGGCGAAGAAGCCCACTGCAATGGCGCCGCCCATGACCAGTGCCAAGGAGGGGTCCCAAGCCCCAAACAGATCGAGAAAGCCAATGACTTTGCCGGGGTCTGTCATGCCGGAAAGCATCAAACCCAGGCCAAACAAGAGGCCCACCAAAAATTCGCTGATGCGGTGAAAAGTGTTGTTGTGAAGCATGGGGTTCATCCTTGAAATGCGTGACGCAAAACATAAACAATTAAAAAGCCTGCGCCCATGAAGGACAGGGTGGCCACCAATGAGCGGGGCGAGAGCCGCGACAATCCGCAAACCCCGTGGCCGCTGGTGCAGCCCGAGGCATAACGGGTGCCAATGCCTACCAATAAACCTGCGCCTATGACGCTCAACACGCCAGCATCAATGCGCGGGGCCGTCACCCATTCGACTGGCATGACGGCATGAAACACCGTGGGCGCTGCAAACAAACCCAAAAGAAAAGCAATGCGCCACCAAGTGTCGCCAAGCTTGGGAGGCATAAGACCGCCCAAGATGCCGCTGATGCCCAAAATGCGTCCATTGAGCAAAATAAACATGGCCGAGGCCAAGCCAAGTATCAGGCCGCCAGCGAGCGACGCCCAAGGCGTGAAATGCATCCAATCGATATTCATGTGTTGTCTCCTTCTTGTGGTTTGCAAAATTGATCGAATAAAACGTTCATCACCGCCAGCGCTTGAGGGCTGGCGATTTGGTAATAGATGTTTTTGCCGTCGCGGCGTGTAGTGACCAGCTCTTCCTCACGCAGCACAGTCAGTTGCTGTGACAGCGTGGGCTGCACAATGCCTAAGATTTCTTCCAACTCACCCACCCGCTTTTCGCCTTGGGACAACTGACACAGCAGCATCAGGCGGTCGGGGTTGGAGAGCACTTTCATCATCTGACAGGCCTTGCCAGCCGATGTTTTCATTTTGTCAAGGTCTAAGGTGGTGGTATCCATGGGCATTTTTCCTATTACAAATCAAGAAGATGTAAAAAGTATATTGACAAATAATATATATGTCAATATATTATTGAAAATCTATCTGAAAAGGAATCTTGATGAGCACCGCTACTGTCAATCCCCAAGTTCATGGCATTTTTGACCCCGCCACTTGGACCGTCACCTATGTGGTTTACGAAAAACCAGGGTCTGTTTGCGCCATCATCGACTCGGTGTTGGACTACGACCCCAAGTCGGGCCGCACCAGCCACCATTCAGCTGACTTGGTCATCGAATTTGTCAAAACCAATAATTTGAAAGTAGAGTGGGTTCTGGAAACCCACGCCCACGCCGACCACCTGAGCGCCGCGCCTTATCTGAAGCAACATTTGGGCGGCAAAACCGCCATTGGTGACCACATCAGCGGCGTGCAAAAAGTCTTCAAAGGCATCTTCAATATGGAGAAAAGTTTTAAGTTGGATGGCTCGCAGTTCGACCACTTGTTCGCCGATGGCGATGCCATCCAAGTCGGTGGCCTCACAGGCTACACCCTGTTTGTACCCGGCCACACGCCTGCTTGCGTGGCCTACCAGTTTGGCGACGCGGTGTTTGTGGGAGACACCCTGTTCATGCCCGATGTGGGCACCGCACGCTGCGACTTCCCCGGTGGCGACGCCAAAACCTTGTACGCCTCGACCCGCAAAATATTGAGCTTGCCCCCACAAACACGATTGTTCATGTGCCACGACTACCCGCCCAATGACCGCCCTGTGAATTTCGAGAGCACTGTGGCCGAGCAAAAAGCGAACAACATCCATGTGCACGACGGCATCAGCGAAGCGCAATTTGTAGACATGCGTACCCAACGTGACGCCACCTTGGAAATGCCGGTGCTCATCCTGCCAGCGGTGCAAATCAACATCCGCGCGGGCGAGTTCCCACCCAAGGAAGACAATGGCATTGCCTACGCCAAAATTCCTTTGAACGCACTCTGATCATGAGCCCTGTCCACTTAGTCTGCCTGCATTGCAACGTCACCAACCGAACTCAACTGCGCCAAATGCCAAGCGCCCTTGCCGCATGATGGCGCCGGCTTATGAAAAGGTCAGCGCTGCCTCGCTCAATGCTTAACCCCTTGGTCAGGGACAAATCAGCTTGATCTTTGGGAAATAAGTTTTGTAGCGCCCCGCGTCGCGGGTCAGCAGTTTGTAGCCTTCGGCCTGGGCATGGGCACCAATAAAGAAGTCGGGCAACACGCCAGTTTTGGTGCCGCCGCGTTGGCGGTAAGCCCTGAACGCATGGGCGGCAAGTTGCGCTGCTGGCTTAGACACATCCAGAATTTGTACCTTCAACTTATCCAAAAAAGTATCGATGTGCGGGCCAGCGGTGTCGTGTGTATGTAGCTCAGCATAGACCACGAAATTGGTCACGAGCGGCTGTTTTTTGGCCTTGCTTAGTTCCTTGAGCGACCAGTCTAGCCAAATCGGATCTCTGTGGATGACATCCACAAACACATTGGTGTCCACCAAAATCACGGTTGGTTCCAATCATCACCTCGGGTCATGCGCATCAGTTCATCTGTGCTCATGCCATCTTTGGCGATGCCAATGAACTGACGAATAGGATCATCAGCGTCCAAAAACGACAAATCCGGCTCAGGTACCGGCTTGCCATGCGACGACGTTTTCGCCGCCACAAGGTACTCAGCCAAGGCTTCTTGAACCACTTGTGATTTGGTGAGTTTGCGAACCGCGCAATACTGCGTCAAATCACGCTCAATTGCTTCGGGGAGTCGAACAGACAGCATGAGATCTCCTTGTAGTACGCGGTGCTGAATTTGTATGACGCTCAGTATGACATAAATTCAAAATGCGTCATACACCTGAATGAGCAGTTTAGTGACTCACACAAAATTTGCTTTCATAATGGCGCTTCAAATTTATTCATTCTGAGATTTAATGCCGCCTGTGAACCTATCCCATCCTGTTGACTTGCTGATTCGCCAAGCTTTGGTCTTTGATGGCAGTTTGAGTGAACCCGAAATCAAAGATGTGGCGGTACATCAGGGCCGCATCGTGGCGTTAGAAAACCTCATACAAGCCCAAGCCAAGGAGACTATAGAAGCCAAGGGCTTGGCCTTGATGCCAGGCATCATCGACTCGCACACCCATTTCGATGCGCAAATTACTTGGGACTCGTATGTGCGTCCGTCACCTGCCATGGGGGTGACGACTGCCGTCATTGGCAACTGCGGTTTCACGATTGCGCCTTGTCGTGCGCAAGACCGTGAGTTGACCATGCGCAACCTCACCCAGGTCGAAGGCATGTCCCTCGATGTGCTGCGAGCTGGAATTGATTGGCGCTTTGAAACATTCCCCGAGTACATGGCCATGCTCAAGCAAAAGGGTTGCGCCATCAATATTGCGGCTTACGTTGGCCACTCCTCGGTTCGCACATGGGTGATGGGCGAACAAGCCAATAAGCGACAAGCCACGCCCGATGAAATTGACGCCATGGCGGTGTTGGTGCGAGAAGCCATGGCCGCGGGCGCTGTGGGTTTTGCCAGCAGCACCAGCCCCGCGCACAACGGCGAGGGCGGTTTGCCCATGCCCTCGCGTTTGGCCAGCGACGAAGAAATGCTGCAACTCACTTTGGCCATGTCAAGCCTTGGGGGCGGCGTCTACATGGTCACCAAGGGCGGGCAAATGTCCATGTCTTTTTTGCAATCTCTATCGAAAAAAAGTGGCAGGCCGGTGATGGTGGCGGCCTTGTTGCACAACAGTACCAATCCGCAAGCGGTGTTCAATGACATGGACGCCATCGCTCAAGCCAACGCGCAAGGCATACCCCTGATTGGGCAAGTGTCCTGCTGTCCTCTCACCATGGACTTCACGTTTGCATCGGCTTACCCCGTTGAGGGCTTGGTCAGCTGGCGCCCTGCCATGGGTTTGTCTCATGAGGAACTGAAATCATGTTTGGCAAATACCTCATTTCGCCAATCGGTTAAAGACGAATTAGCCCAAACGGCCACTTTCCGCTTGTTCAACAACGAATGGGACAAGGTGCATGTGGTGCAAACCATGATGGCTGAGCACCAAGCCTATGAACAAAAAAGCGTGGCTGAATTGGCCCAAGCATTGCATCAAGCCCCCTTGGATGTGGCGCTTGATCTGGCCCTGAAAGAAGACCTGCAAACCGTCTTTACTGCGCAGTTGTTGAACAGCGATACCGATGCGGTGGGGCGCTTGCTTAATAATCCCCACAGCTTGGTGTCACTCAGCGACGCGGGTGCGCATTTAACTTTTTTCAACGATGCCGGCTTTGGCTTGCATCTCTTGGGCCACTGGGCCAGAGACTTGGGGCTCATGACAATGACGCAGGCTGTGCATAAACTCACAGCCCAACCTGCACAAATTTTGGGTCTGAAAGAGCGCGGACTGCTTCGCGTTGGCTACGCCGCCGACTTGCTGCTGTTTGACCCCCAGGCAATAGGGCGTGGTCCCAAGCACCGTGTGTTTGATCTGCCAGGTGGCGCTTCACGCTTAAACACTGCTGCTCTAGGGGTTCAGGGCGTATGGGTCAATGGA
>JABMMR010000238.1 GCA_013205525.1 Burkholderiales bacterium
AGTGTGTCGACATCGCCATTGAACACAATTTCGCCATGCACAATGATGTGACCATGGTCAGCAATGCGCATGGCTTGCTTGAAATTTTGCTCTGCCATGAGCACGGTCAGTTTGTATTTTTCTTTCAGTTCTTTCAGTTTGGTAATGGTTTGAGAAACCAAAAGGGGAGACAGGCCCACTGAGGGCTCATCGACCAAGAGCAATTTGGGCGAAGACATCAGGGCTCGGGCAATGGCCAACATTTGCTGTTGTCCACCAGACATAGAGCCTGCCAATTGACTGCGGCGTTCTTTGAGTACGGGGAAAGCCTCATAACAGAACGCCATATTTTCTGGAATTTGTGGCCGTGAGGATTCTCTGAATGCGCCGAGCAGCATGTTTTCTTCAACAGTGAGTTTTGGAAAAAGGCGGCGTCCCTCGGGCACCAAAGCAATGCCAAGATTGACAATTTCTTCGGTTGCAAGCTGAGTGAGATCATGTTTGACGCCATCTATCTCGAAAATAATTGTGCCCTTGTCGGGCTTGACCATGCCCATGACACATTTCATCAGGGTGCTTTTCCCATTGCCATTGGTCCCCAGTAGAGCGACTGTTTGTCCGTTGTCAATGCTGAGCGAAACACCATGCAATGCGCGAACAGCGCCATAGCCAGCGTCAATGTCTTTGAGGGTGAGATTAATCGCCAAGGTAGGCCCTCTGTACTTCTGGATTTTTAACGATATCTTCTGGGGTACCTTCGCATATGATTTTACCCGCGTCTAAACACACCACCCGTTGAGAAAACTTCATCACCGCCTGCATGATGTGCTCAATCATGATGATCGTGATGCCCGTTTTGTTCAGGTCAAATAAAATCTGCAGTACTTCATCCACTTCTGCGCCAGCTAAGCCCGCCATGGCTTCATCCGAAATGAGTAGCTTCGGTTTGGCAGCCATTGCTCTGGCCAATTCCATTTTCCGCAATTCGACTTGAGACAGATGCTTGATGGCTGATTCAGCTTTGCTTGCAAGGCCCATATCAGCCAAAATTTGCATCGCTTGGTCTTTAGCCTTAGTGCCTGTCATGCCACCCACATAAGCCAGAGGAACCATGAGGTTCTCAACCACGGTCATACTGGTGAAAGGCCGGGGAATTTGGAAACTGCGTGCAATGCCTTTTCGCGTTCGGACATAAGCGGGCATATGACCGATTAGATCGCCATTAAAACGAATTGTGCCGCTGTCGTTTTGAAGGGCTCCCGCGATACAACTGATCAATGTCGTTTTACCTGAACCGTTAGGTCCTATCAAGCCTAACCGCTCACCGGGGGCAATATGCAAGTCAACACCCTGTAAGGCTGTAAAGCCTCCAAAGTTTTTGACAAGACCGTTTACTTGGAGGATGTTTTCCATTTTTTAACCAATCCAACAATGCCATCGGGTGCGCCGACCACGAACACAATCAACAACATTCCCACCACCAAAACATTGAGCTCACTTGAAATCGTGACTGTCACAATTTGCTGAATGCTTGCTAGTAACAATGCGCCAATTAAGGGGCCTACCCAATGTGAAGTGCCGCCAATGATTGGCATTGCCAAAGCAATCACTGCATAGTGAAGATTGAATGTGGAGGCGGGTTCTATATAGCTCAGGTACATCGGCATAGGGGCACCTGCCACTCCCAGCAATGCGCCCGATATACTGCAAGCAATCAGTTTGAGTTTTAATGTGGGCACGCCACAACATTCCGCGGCTTCCTCAGAATCGCGCACTGCTTTTAGACCTTGGCCAATGTGTGAGTTTTGGACGTATCGCGCTGCCGATACTGCGATGATGGCCATAAGAGTCATCACAAAAAACAGCATTCTGGTGTAACTCTCGAATATCCAAGCTCCTCCAGGGCGAGTCAACTGGATGCCGGTTGCGCCCCCTAAGAAGCGGGAGTTCATGACCACCGCTTCAAGGATGAAAACAATTGCGACCGTGGCGATAGAGAAAAATATACCTCTAAGTCTTAGGGTGAAAACACCAACTGCAAACCCTAAAAGGGCACCCATTACAGCGCCACCTGCGATTTGAACAAGCAAAGGTGCATCAAACAGCAATCGCAAGGACAACGCGGAATAGGCGCCAACGCCAACGAATCCTGGGACACCGAAATTGACGTACCCAGCATAGCCACCCAAGATATTCCAAGCAGTGGCTAAAACAACGGATTGCAACACGACAAATCCAGCAAAAAATAAATACTCATTGGCACCCGATAAAGCCAAAGCACCCATTCCCATTAGAGTTAAGAGACAAATTAACCAGTATTTCATCGAGCTTACCTACCAAAGAGACCCTGCGGACGCACAGCCAAGATCAATAACAAGATACCAAAGGACACGGCAGTGGCCCATGAAGCGCCCAACATGGTTAGCACAATTGACTCAGCCACTCCAAGCAACAATCCGGCGACCAAAGTGCCACTCATACTTCCCATGCCGGCCAATACGACCACACAGAATGTTCTGCCAATATAAATGCGGTCCATAGTAGGCTCGACAGGACTGACGACGATCAGCATGGCACCCGCCAATGCATTGACAGCAGTCGCAATGCCAAAGGCCAGTTGTTTAATTTTGATGGGATTGGCGCCCATCAAACGCAAGGCGCCTTCGTCTTGCCCAACGGCTTTAATGGCCCGACCCGTAAACGTTTTTGAAAAATACAGTGACAGCGTCAGTGTTAAAAACAAGGCCACACCGGCTGCTACCAAAAGCCGAAAGGGAAGCCGTATGTCTCCAAGCTCAAGGCTTTTACCGATGTAAGAGGCAGACACAGAGCGCTGGTCAACGCCAAAAAATACAATCAATCCAACTTCAATGATAAATGCCAAACCAAAGAAAAATGCCAAGCCATTGACACCTGCGGCATTGCCTCTGCTTTCAAAGGTTTCGTAATAAAAGCGGTACAGCAAAATACCAAAAAGATAAAACAAAGGCATCAATAGAATCCCAGAAAGTATGGGATCTAAACCAAAGTCGCCGAGCAAATAAGCGCCGTATGAACCTGCAATGAGCAAAGCCGGATGGGCCACATGCGGGACATCAAGCAAGCCAAACGAGACGGACAACCCAAGACTGACCGCTGCATAAAAGCAGCCTAGCATCAAGCCAAACAAGAGGGCATCAAAAAATAAGTCAAAAGGAAAAGTCATGATTCAATAAAGATAGAGGGGTGAGCAACAGCTCACCCCTCATCGGGTTGGAGGCGCTTCAACTACCCTTGCGTGCTACATCAAAAGGTGCAATGAAATTGCCCGTTTTGTCAGCAGCAGGAGCCAAGATCACTTGCCGCTGAGGGCTGCGAAACTGTTCTTGATCTTTATCTTTCACACCACGGAACTGCGTGGTCAGCAATCTTGGTTTGGACCACTCCCCATCAGCATCGTAGCGAATAGGCCCAACAATTGTTTTCATTTCATTCTTATGAATGTAGTCAGCCAATTTTGCATCTTCAATGCTTTTTGTAGCTGTAATTGCTTGTGCAAGCATCTCGCCGGTAGCGTAGTTGAAGGGTGCAAGGTAAAAGCCGAGTTCGTCAACTTTCGCTTCCTTGGCGCGAACGGTGTAGCGCTTTAAGAATTCGTCAACGCCAGGAGTTGGCATGCCTGGCACATAAGAGTGATAGTTGACGATGCCGTTGAGCTTACTCCCCAAATTCACGGCAATAGGTGTGAACTGCAAGCCGACCATGCCACCCCCCACAATCAAGGCCTGTGGGCCCAAGCCAATTTCGCTGATTGAGTTGACAATAGCTGCCGAGGCTGCAGGGTAAGAGGCAATGAAAACAATCTCTGCTTTTGACGAGCGAATGGCTCGAACCAATGAAGAAAAATCTTTGGTGGTGGGCGGATAGTTTTGATCGAAAACGACGTTCAAACCCAATGACTTAAAGTAGGGGCGTGCGCCGTCAGCTAAGTTTTGAGCAAATTCACCATCCTCCGCCAAGATGGCAACTGTTTTGCCACCAGCTGATTTTGCGGCTTCCATAAAGCCTTTGGCCCAACCATCTGCGGTGTTCCATGGGGCGTTGTTGAACCACATGTCATGCTTTGTTTTGGCATTGACTTGAAATGAGAAATTGCCCATCAACAATTTTTTGCGTTGTTTGACCAGCGGCATAATGGGCGCTGTAGGCCCTGTTGCATAGGGAGCGATCAACAAATCAACCTTGTCGACATCCAATAATTTGGTGTAAATGGCTGGCGTATTGGCGGGATTGGATTGGTCATCATATGATGTGAATTCAATCTTTCGACCTAACAAGCCTCCTTTGTTGTTGGTGTCTTCCACCCACATTTTCAGTGCAAGCAATGCAGCTTGACCGCCGCCGCCAAGACCACCCGTCAAGGGCATGCTCATACCGATTTTCAAGGGCGTACCTTGAGCAAATGCCAAACTGGCTGGCACTGTGGCTGCAAGCAATCCTGCTCCACCTGTTTCTAATATCTTGCGCCTAATCTTGTCCATGAATGTCTCCTAGATAAATAAAAGAACTACTTTTTGATCATAAAAGAGAGAATTCAAACTGGTATCCGCTATTACCCTAGTTTTGTACGGGAAATATAAAAAAGTGAGTCAGGTGGGCGTCTCGGTCACACGCGTCATTTTGGAGTAGTCCTCGCCATTCCAGGCGGGTGCTTGGGTGATGTTGAAAAAATTGAGCTCAATCATGACGCCATTGGGGTCTCTGATAAATAGCTGGTAGAGGTTGGATTCAGGGAAATGCCTAGGCCTGAAGCTGATATTTTTCTCTTGAAACCGCTCTACAAACGATTCAGGCTCTTCAGCCAAAAACGCCACATGGTCAATGACGCCCGTCTGGCCGTTGGCGGCATCGCTGCCGGTGCCAATGTAGTATTTTTCTCGATTAGGAATGTTGGAGGGGCCCAAGTGAACCTGAATCGAGCCATTGATGCCTAACCAATAACCGGGGAAGGGAAAATCGGGTCTTGCCATAACTTCAATACCCAATACAGTCATGTAAAACTCTTTGGTGAGTTCTAGGTTCTCGGAGCGAATGAAAAAATGATTCAAAGAGTG
>JABMMR010000239.1 GCA_013205525.1 Burkholderiales bacterium
CCAAGGGCATTGCAGGCGAAGCTAAGGTTCCGTTTTTCTCTATTTCAGGTTCTGATTTTGTTGAAATGTTCGTGGGCGTGGGCGCGGCGCGGGTTCGCGACATGTTCGACAACGCCAAGAAAAATGCGCCCTGCATCATCTTTATCGATGAAATCGATGCAGTCGGCCGCCAGCGTGGTGCCGGTGTCGGCGGCGGTAATGACGAGCGCGAGCAGACATTGAACCAGATGCTGGTCGAGATGGATGGCTTTGAAACCAATGTTGGCGTGATCGTGGTGGCTGCCACCAACCGTCCCGATATCTTGGATGCGGCCTTACTGCGCCCTGGGCGTTTCGATCGACAAGTCTATGTGACCCTCCCAGACATTCGTGGGCGTGAGCAAATTCTCAATGTGCACATGCGCAAGATTCCCGTTGGTCAAGATGTTTCACCCAGCGTGATCGCCAGGGGTACACCCGGCATGAGCGGTGCAGATTTGGCCAATCTCACCAACGAAGCCGCTTTAATGGCGGCGCGTCGCAATGCTCGAGTGGTTGAGATGCAGGACTTTGAAAAGGCCAAAGACAAGATATTGATGGGTCCTGAGCGTCGCAGTATGGTGATGCCCGAAGAAGAGCGTCGCAATACGGCATACCACGAGTCTGGGCACGCCCTCATTGGTAAGTTATTACCCAAATGCGACCCTGTACACAAGGTAACAGTGATTCCTCGTGGCAGAGCCTTGGGTGTAACCATGAGTTTGCCCGAGGCTGATCGCTACAGCTATGACCGTAACTATATGTTGAGTCAGATCAGCATGTTGTTTGGTGGGCGTATCGCTGAAGAGGTCTTCATGAACCAAATGACTACTGGCGCTTCAAATGACTTCGAAAGAGCCACCCAAATTGCCAGGGACATGGTCATGCGTTACGGCATGACCGAGGCTTTAGGTCCTATGGTTTATGCTGAGAATGAAGGTGAAGTGTTTTTAGGCCGATCAGTCACTAAAACCACCAATATGAGTGAGTCCACCATGCAAAAGGTCGATTCCGAGGTGCGTCGAATCATTGATGAACAGTACACACTGGCTCGTCGCTTGATTGAAGATAACTCAGACAAAATGCACGCCATGGCGAAAGCCTTGCTTGAGTGGGAAACCATTGACAGTGATCAACTCGATGACATCATGGCTGGACGGCCTCCTCGTCCACCTAAAGATTGGACGCCTCGTACGCCTCCATCAGGTGATGGCAGCGGCGGGACACCAGCAGTTCAATCGAATCCGTCGCCTACTGCAGCTTGATGAATTCGGCATTAGACACACACAACATGGGGCTTAGGCCCCATGTTGCTTTGTGGCGCACGACGCGATTCGAGCTCGATCTTTCTCAGCCGCGGGTAATGGGAATTTTGAACCTTACCCCTGACTCTTTTTCAAATACCGGACAGCTCGCCACGGATACCCAAGCCATTGCGCAGGCTGAAAAAATGGTGGATGCGGGTGCCTTTATATTAGATGTTGGTGGTGAATCTACTCGACCAGGGGCTGCTGCACTTACGCATGAACAAGAGTGGCATCGAATTTCAGGTGTTTTGAAACAACTCATCAAATGGAATGTTCCATTGTCTGTGGACACATACCATCCTCAAACCATGGCAAAGGCTTTAGATTTGGGCGTTGATATCATCAATGATGTTTGGGCTTTAAGGCAAGCAGGCTCCATAGAGGCTGTGGCCGCATCGCAATGCGGTATTTGCCTGATGCATATGCACGGTGAACCACAAACCATGCAACTCAATCCTATGTCGGGCGATGTCTTGGATTCAGTGCAAACATTTTTTTATCAGCTTTTAGCGTTAACAGATAAAGCCGGAATTCAGCGAAACCGTTTAGTGATTGATCCAGGTATTGGCTTTGGAAAATCTGTCATCCAAAATTTTGAGTTATTGCGCAAGCAAAAACAATTGCTCGATCTCGAAATTCCCTTAATGGTGGGATGGTCAAACAAATCTTCCCTAGGACTTGTCAGTGGTTTGCCTCTAGAAGATAGGCTGGCACCCAGTTTGGCTGCTGCTGTGTTGGCTTTAGAAAGAGGAGCAAAAATTTTAAGAGTTCATGCCGTGGCAGAGACCATAGCGGCTCTGGCCGTTTGGAGGGCCGATAAAGGTTTTTGCGACAATGGCAATAGTCTATTAACCTAATTAAGATTGGCATGAAGAGACTTTACTTTGGTACCGATGGCATACGTGGGACAGTTGGCGAATTTCCCATCACGCCTGACTTTTTTCTTCGCTTAGCGCATGCTGTTGGGCAAGTGCTTAAACGCTCGGACGTCCGACCTCAAGTTGTCATTGGAAAAGACACGAGGATTTCAGGGTATATGTTGGAGTCTGCCTTGGAGGCAGGGTTTAATTCCGCAGGTGTAGATGTTGTTCTTCTTGGCCCTATACCCACGCCAGGCGTGGCCTATTTGACGCGTGCATTAAGGGCTTCGTTGGGTGTGGTCATCAGTGCCTCTCACAACCCATTTAATGATAATGGCGTTAAATTCTTTTCTGCTGCAGGGACCAAATTAGATGACGCGTGGGAACTTGCCGTAGAGGATGCTTTATTGCAAGAGCCTCAATGGGTTGCATCCCATTTATTGGGAAAAACAAAGCGCTTAGACGATGCCAGTGGGCGTTACATAGAATTTTGCAAAAGTACTTTTGATGCTCAATTAACGCTTAAAGGTAAAAAAATTGTGGTGGACGCCGCGCATGGTGCTGCATATTTGGTAGCACCCAAAATTTTTGCTGAATTAGGTGCAGAAGTCATCACGCTAGGATGTTCACCCAATGGTGTCAATATTAACCATGAAGTAGGCGCAACGCATCCTGAGGCACTCGTTAATGCGGTTATTTCAAATCAAGCAGATTTGGGTATTGCGCTAGACGGGGATGCTGACAGGCTTCAGTGGGTTGATGATAAGGGGCGCCTCTACGACGGCGACCAACTCCTTTATGTGTTGGTTAAAGATAGGATAAAAATAGGTGAAAAAATACCGGGTGTTGTCGGTACTTTGATGACTAACCAAGCCATTGAAGAAGGTTTGAAAAGCTTAGGTGTAAAACTCTTCAGATCAAAAGTTGGGGATAGGTATGTGTTGGAGTCGCTTATTTCTCATGGATGGATTTTGGGTGGAGAGGGTTCTGGGCACTTGCTGATGCTTGATAAACACTCAACTGGTGATGGATTGATCAGTGCATTGC
>JABMMR010000240.1 GCA_013205525.1 Burkholderiales bacterium
CCCGCACGGAGTTGTCCATTCCGGTGTACTACATCATTGCGCCCGCTGAAGCTTCCAGTAACCTCAGTCGCTTTGACGGCGTGAAATTCGGCCACCGCGCCCAAGACTTCACCGACCTCATCGACATGTACGAAAAAACCCGCACCGAGGGCTTTGGCGAAGAGGTGAAACGCCGCATCATGATTGGCAGCTATGTGCTGTCCCACGGCTACTATGACGCTTACTACCTGCAAGCGCAAAAAATCCGCCGCATGATCGCTAACGACTTTCAAGAAGCCTTCAAGCAATGCGATGTCATCGCCGGCCCTGTGGCCCCCACCGTGGCGTGGAAGTTGGGCGACAAGTCTGCCGACCCACTGGCCAATTATTTGGCCGACATCTTCACCCTGCCGGCCTCGCTGGCAGGCCTTCCCGGCATGAGCCTGCCCGTAGGCTTTGGGCAAGCAGGTATGCCGGTGGGTATGCAACTGATTGGCAACTATTTGCAAGAGGCAAAGTTGTTGAATGTGGCGCACCAGTTTCAGCAGGCTACCGACCACCATTTGAAAACCCCAGGAAGCGCAGCATGAGCGCCCTTCTCGTTCAAGGCTACGAAGTTGTTATTGGCTTTGAAACCCACACCCAACTCTCCACGCAGAGCAAAATTTTTAGCCGTGCCTCCACCGCCTTTGGTGCCGAACCCAACACCCAAGCTTGCGCGGTGGATTTGGCCTTGCCCGGCACCCTGCCGGTGATGAACAAAGGCGCGGTAGAGCGCGCCATCGAGCTCGGGCTGGCACTGGGTTCGCACATTGCCGAGCGCAGCATCTTTGCGCGCAAAAACTATTTCTACCCCGACCTCCCCAAGGGCTACCAAATCAGCCAGTTTGAAATACCGGTGGTGCAAGGCGGCGAGGTGTCTTTCTTTTTGGGGAATGAGAAAAAAACCGTGCGGTTGGTGCGCGCGCACCTAGAAGAAGATGCGGGCAAGTCGCTGCATGAAGATTTTGTTGGCCAAAGCGGCATCGACTTGAACCGCGCTGGCACGCCGCTCTTGGAAATCGTCACCGAGCCCGATATGCGCAGCAGCGCCGAGGCAGTGGCCTATGCCAAAGAGTTACACAAAATTGTCACTTGGATTGGCATTTGTGACGGCAATATGCAAGAGGGCAGTTTCCGCTGCGACGCCAATGTGTCGGTGAGGAAACCCGGCGCACCTTTGGGTACACGGCGGGAGATTAAAAACCTCAACAGCTTCAAATTTATGCAGCAAGCCATCGACTACGAGGTGCGCTGGCAGATCGATCAAATTGAAGACGGCCACGCCATACAACAAGCCACGGTGCTGTTCAACCCCGACACCGGCGAGACCCGCGCCATGCGCACCAAGGAGGACGCCGCCGACTACCGCTACTTCCCCGACCCGGACTTACCACCTCTGGTGATTGGGCGCGACTGGGTGGAGCGTGTGCGCAGTGAAATGGCCGAACTGCCCCGCGTGATGGCCCAGCGTTTCGTTACGCAATACGGCCTGCCCGAGTACGACGCCACACAACTGACGCAAAGCAAAGCTGTTGCCGCCTACTTTGAAGCCACCTCAAAAGCTTGTGGGCAGGCTAAGTTGGCCAGCAACTGGATCATGGGTGAGGTGTCTAGGCGCTTGAACAGCGGTGAAGTTACGTTTGAAGCTCTACCGGTGAGCGCTGCGCAACTGGCCGAATTGATTGGCCGCATCAGCGACAACACTATCAGCAACAACGCCGCTAAACAAGTGTTTGATGCGCTGTGGAATAAAGAGGGCGAAGTCGACGCCATCATCGACGCCAAAGGCTTGAAGCAAATCAACGACAGCAGCGCCTTGGAAGCCATCATCGACGAGGTGCTGGCCGCCCACCCCAAGAATGTGGAAGAGTTCAAAGCCGGCAACGCCAAGGCCTTGAACGGCTTGGTCGGCCCCATCATGAAAGCCAGCAAGGGCAAGGCCAATCCGGCGCAGGTGAATGAGTTGTTGTTGAAAAAGTTGGGCTAGCCCCGCTATTTATCCTTGCATTTTGAATATGGCATATCACTAGTGTCCCAACGTTGGGAAGAGGGTTTGTTGAATAGGATCTCGCACGATTTTAGGCCCATCCTGTAGTTTTCCCAGCAGGGCTGATATTGGCGTGGTTTCAAACAAATTCAGGTC
>JABMMR010000241.1 GCA_013205525.1 Burkholderiales bacterium
ATCAGCAAAGTGAATTCAGTGGTGGTGAGTTCTGCCGTGCCTTTGCTGCCTGCGATTCGACTGGATGCGGTATGAATTTCAATGGCATGGGCCTCGGCCTCATGCATAAGTTTCTCGTCAGAACCCGATTTCAACCGACGCGCCAAGGCGTTGACTGCACCTGTTAATTCATCAAACCCTACAGGTTTGGTGAGGTACATGTCTGCACCACTTTGATAGCCTGCCACTTTATCCTCGGTTTGGGCTTTGGCGGTCAAAATGATGATGCCCAACCCAGGTTGAACCTTGCGCAGGCGTTTGGCCAAAGAAAATCCGTCTTCACCAGGAAGGGTGACATCGATAATTAACAATTCAAAGCGGTGGTCTTTAGCCTCTTCATCAAAAGCCTCGGCTGAATCTAAGCCTTGCGCATGGTGCCCCAATTTTTTCAACACCTCAATCAAGCTGTGTTGCAAGGGGTGGTAGTCTTCGACCACCAAAATATTTAAAGCGTAAAACAAAGTACAAACCTCACTTGTGTTGGACTGGGCTCATAGCGAATCGTGGCATTCAGCAAGGGCAAAGTTTTTTGTGTCAAGTAAAGACCTAAGCCGCTGCCATCCATGTTTTGAAAATGGCTTGAGCGGTAGTATTTGCTGAAAATCTTTTCCGCATCTGGCAAGCCTTTAAGCTTCACAGGGTTGCTGATGCTCAATTGCAGTTGGTGGGGGCTGATTGGGTGTGACAGCATCAGCTCAACAGTTGAGTCTGGGGGACTGTATTTCAGCGCGTTATCTATCAAATTAGATACAACCATGTCGAGCAAAATGGCATCCACATAAAGTGATGGCAGTTCGTGCACTTGTCTCATCACCCTGTGCCCTTGGGGGTGGAAGTGGCAAATTTCCTCAATCACATCCACCGCATCACACCACTCGGGATTGGGCGCAAACGCTTGGTTGTCCAGTTTGTCCATGAATACACAGCGCTCGAGCAAGGTTTTCATGTCCGTCAATGATTGGGTGGCGTGTCTGGCGGAGACCTGTTCCACCGAGGGGTCGCTCAATGCCAGTTTGAGTACCGCCATGGGGTTGCGCAATTGGTGCTCGAGCATGAGCAACAAACGACTTTGCTCTAGTCTGAGGTTTTCAGCGTGATCTAACTCGATTTGAAGTTGAACCTCTTTCAGGTGAATTTGATGTGAAATGTCTTCTTCTACTTTAAGCAGTGACTCCAAATAATGGTTGTTGAAAACCATGGCACTCAGCATCAGTAAAACTCCTTGGACCATCAAGGTGTAGGACATGAACACATCATCTTCAAACAATGGCCTAGGGGTCAGAACCACGGTGTAGAGCACACGCACAATGACACAAGATGCATGAAGAAAGGTCAACAACTGGATCAGCTTAAGTTGACTGAATTTAAAGCATGGATCTAATCGTTTCATTTCCCAAGCAAGCCAAGCAATGCTTATGAACTGAAACACGCCGATCAGGGTCACGCGCTCGGGGAAAAATGCTGTACCAACGGGATAGACAAACTCCAGTAACAGGTTGAAAACAACCAGACCCCAACAGCCCCAGAGTACTATTTTGAGATTGATATCTCTATGCCAACTGCGAACGCTCAAAGGCAAAAAAATAAAAACGAAAGACAAAACGATTTCTGCAGCTGTGGCAAAACTCAGGGAGACCCAGACCGACAAGACGAACAAAAGTCCAGAAACCGCCAAGGCAAGCAAGGTGCCCAACCAATAAGGCCCGCTTAAATTCAACATGCGTTTGCCAAGGGGAGGCACAAAGGTCGACAGCAGACCTAAGCAAATCACTGTAGAAAGTAGATACAGCAGTTCGAAGGGAAAATAGTTTTGAGTCAACGAATTGGCCTTGGGCTGGTCGAAAAACTTAAATAAGATTTTTATTCGTATAAAAATAAATTATGTCTTAAACAAAAACTTTGTCAATATTGTAAATTATATTTTTAGCCGACGGCTTTTCAATAGCCCCAGTTTCGAGCGCATCAAGGTATTCATCGAATTCAAAACCATCGATGAATGCCTGGAGTGGCGGGAATTTGCCCAAGTAAACGGGCACTTACGCTTTAGCGGGCGTCGGGTAACTCGATTTTCACTTCCAGCACTTCTAGGTTGTCTTGGCGCTCCAAGTTGACCTTGATATCGGCTGGATTGATATTGACGTATTTGGCCAGCACCGCAATCAAATCGCGTTGCAAGTCGGGCAGGTAGTCGGGTTGATGGGCGCTTTTACCCGAGCGCTCGTGCGCCAAGATGATTTGCAAACGCTCTTTGGCGACGCTGGCGGTTTTTTTCTTTTCGCCAATCAGGAAAGACAAGAACGACATGGGCTTATCTCCGGCCAAACACGCGTTGCAGCAAGCCGGGTTTGACGGCTTCGGTAAAGCGCAAAGGCACGTCTTTGCCTAAAAAGCGGTCAATAACATCTTTATAGGCTTCGGCCACATCGCTTTTTTCCAGCAACACCGCAGGCAGGCCTTGGTTGGAGGCTTGCAAAACATCTTCCGATTCGGGAATCACGCCAATCAGGGGAATGCGCAATATGTCTTGGATATCTTCCAAAGACAGCATTTGGCCTTCTTGCACACGGTTGGGGTTGTAGCGGGTGATCAGCAAATGTTCTTTGATGGGTTCTTGGCCTTCTATGGCTCTTAAGGTGCGGCTGCTGAGCATGCCCAAAATACGGTCTGAGTCGCGCACCGAGGACACCTCGGGGTTGGTAACCACCAAAGCCTCATCGGCAAAGTGCATGGCCATCATCGCCCCGGTTTCAATACCCGCAGGGGAATCACACACAATAAAGTCAAAGCCCATGGTGGTGAGTTCTTGCAAAACACGCTGAACGCCCTCTTGCGTCAAGGCCTCTTTGTCACGTGTTTGAGAAGCCGCCAGTACGTACAGGTTGTCTGAATGCTTGTCTTTGATGAGCGCTTGGTTCAAGCTGGCTTCACCATTGATGACGTTGACAAAGTCGTAAACCACGCGTCGCTCACAACCCATGATGAGGTCCAAGTTACGCAGACCCACATCGAAGTCGATCACCACTGTTTTTTGCCCGCGCAGAGCCAAACCGGACGCAAAGCTGGCACTGGTGGTGGTCTTGCCCACGCCACCCTTACCTGAGGTCACCACGACTATTTTCGTCATCTAAAAAAATCCTTGGTTAAATTAAAACACTTGATCTGACAGTTATGCCAAAAACAGTGAAGCCAAGAGTTTACAAGGCAAGCATCACCAATTTATCGTTGGCCAACCAAACTTGTGCTGATTTGCCAGCCACCTCGGGGGGGAGGGGCAAGTCGCTGGTTCGGTAAACCCCTGCAATAGAGAGTAATTCTGCTTCCAAGCTGCTGGTAAAAATACGCGCCGTGGTGTCGCCTTTGGCGCCTGCAATGGCTTTGCCTCTCAAGGGTGCGTAGACGTGAATATGGCCATCGGCCATGATTTCCGCGCCTGGGTTGACCATGGCCAGCATGATCAAGTCGCGCCCTTTGGCATAAATATGCTGGCCCGAACGCAAAGGTTTATCTACCACCATGGCGCTGAGACTGTTTGCCACTTCTCGAACCACTTCACGCACCACTTCTACCTCGCGAGCCACCTCTTGGGTGGCTGCTGCTGCAGGCAAGACTCTGGCCTCGGTGGTGAGAAACAAACCTGCCAAAGTGGCGGCGGCTTCATGCGCTGGGTTGAGGGGGCGCAATGCCACGGGGTTCATGCGAAAACTTCGCAAGAGTTGCACCAAAGCGGGCAAGTCCAGTGGGCCGGCTTGGCTATCTAAATGCTGCAAGTCGATGAGCACAGGGTCGTTGTCGAAAAAGTCCGGCGTGTCGCCCAAGCGGGCTTGTAAATCTTGCGCCAGCACACTGACCTCAGCACTTTTCACCACAAAAGACACCAAGGGCAAAGACGCGCTTTTGATCTCAAAAGAGAGGCTGTTGGCTGGGGTTCGGGTACTCATACGCAAGGGGACCTGGTAGGGGCGGCAGAAATTTGCTTAGGTGGCGACTTTACACGCTCACCTGCCGAGTCAGAGGCACGCACCTGAATTCCGTGACAATGATTGCCAGTGGATTGGGGAGTTTTGAATGGAGACAGCTGTTTGGTTGTTGCTTGCCTATTTTGGGGTGTTGAGCCTGTCGCTGGTGTTTCGCAAACGCACATTTCGCGGACCTTGGCTGTTTTTATTCCGCGCTTTTTTCCCCAATTGGCAGTTTTTCCATAAAGTAGGTTCTGTACCCCATTTATATATTCGTTACCAAGATGCCTTGGGCGCTTGGAGCGAGTGGCAATGGGTATATCCCCGAAGAACGAGGCATTGGGCGGACCTGTTCCACAACCCACAGGGCAATTTGCTGCTGGCCCAGCAAAATTTGGTTGACCATTTGTCCAGCGATATCAAAGATTTGGGGGAGGGCGCGGATGCGCGCCCCTTGGTGAGTTACCAACTGGTGTGTCGATGGGCCGCACTGGCTGCGCGCTCGCAAGCTGGTCTTGGTCTGTACCAATTTGAATTGCGCCTAGAAGAACCCACCCCGCAAGGCTTCGCTGCAAGTCACACGGTGTTGCGCAGTCCGGAGTTGGCGCTGTGACCGGCGACAGCTTGGTTCGCTGTCTTGAGGTTTTGTGTGGCCTGAGCTTGCTTATTCAAGTGGCCGAGTACCTGCGAATTGCGAGCAGCAGCGACCCGCAAGGCGTGTGGTCTTGGCCAGAGCAGCGAGCCGATATACCCACCAATCCCCCATTGTTCAGGCGACTTTTGGATGTGCTGTTTCAACCCACAGCCTATCGAGCCCAGCTGTGGTTGAGGGCGGTTTTGGCGGTGGTTTTGATGATCCAAGGTTCCAGTTTGCTGCTGATGTTGGCGCTTTTTGTGGGAACTTTGTTGTTGTTGGTGCGTTGGCGCGGTGCTTTCAATGGCGGCAGCGACTTCATGACCTTGGTGGCCGTCACCGGCATGTTGATTGCCCAAACAGTGGCTGTGTGGGCGGGCCACGGTCTTGGTTGGGCAATGGGCTTGTCGTACATCGCCATTTACACCCTCAGCTCTTATTTTGTTTCGGGGTGGATCAAGTTACTCCAGCCCGAATGGCGCAGTGGGCGGGCGCTGACATTGTTTCTTGATGGCGGTTTGTACGGACCGTTGCCCCCCAACAGCATGTTTCGTCGACCCAATGTGGCTTGGGCGTGCAGCTGGGCCTTTATTTTGTGGGAGGCGGTGTTTCCTTTGGTGTTACTTCAGGTCGAGTGGGCTCAGTTTTTTATATGTGTCGCTGTGGGTTTTCACTTCTTGGTGTTTTGGTTTTTTGGCTTAAACCGATTTTTTTGGGCCTGGGTGACCAACCTCACAGCGGTTTGGTTCTTTTGTGGCTGGGTAAAGAGTTTTTGGGGGTAAACACCTTAAATTTTGAATACTTTATGTTAGATTTATAGGGGTTTTGAGTGTTTTTTTGCTTGAAACACTCAAGTTCAGGGTCTAGAATGGCGATCCTGACTCAGTACGGGTAATTTACGGGGACTCTTTATGCAATTGATGTGGCTTTCAGGGCCCACAGGAAATGTCAGAACCATATCCATCACTCTTCGTAAGGTGTTGATGGCTTCTGCTATCGCAACGCTATTTTTACTGAGCGCAGGTTTCTTGTTGCATTTTGTGGGTTTCAAAATTGCGGTTGAATACAACCCAGACTTGGCGCGAAGCATTGGCGGCGTAACCACCGAGGCAGAGCAAAAGCGCATGGAGTCGGTGTACCGTGACCATTTGTCTCAGTTGCGTGAGTCCATGCACACCACTGTGAATGAAATCCGACAGCTCGAGACCATGAAAAACCGTTTCATGGAAATAGCCACCCCTTCAGTTGTGCGCGACAAAATCAACCGTAAAGATGAAAACAAAGGCGGCCCCTTAATTGCCCCACGTCCCTTTTCTTCTTTTATTCGCCAGCCTTTGGGCATTGAGTTTGACCAAACCTTGCAAGAGTTTTTACAAACCCAAACAGCGGTATTGGATTTACGCGCCAACTGGGAAAAACAGCTTGAATGGCTGCATTCTTTGCCTACGGCCATGCCGATTCGTGGCGACTACCGCATCACCAGCGGTTTTGGAATTCGCAACGATCCTTTCACCGGTGGCTTGGCCATGCACGAGGGCTTGGATTTCACCGCCCCTTCAGGCACCTTGGTGGTGTCCACCGCCCAAGGTACGGTCACCCGATCGGCTTGGGATGGCGGCTATGGAAATGTCATTGAAGTGCACCATGCTGAAGGCTTTTCCACCCGCTATGCTCACCTGAGCAAGCGCATTGCAAATGTTGGCGACGTGGTCGAGCGTGGCGCTGTGTTGGGTCAGGTTGGCAGTACCGGCCGATCCACAGGCCCGCACTTGCATTACGAAGTTTTTAACAAAGACAGGGTCATCAATCCTGTACAAGTCCTGCCTTTAGGATCGAGTTAACCCCTTACCGGAGCCTTCCATGTTTGAAAAACTGCGCGACAAGCCCTTGGCCAGTTCGCAAGAACGTTTTGAAACCCTGATTGGGCGTACCACCCAAATTTACGGCCGTTTGGTTTTGCTCGACAGTGTGCGCATCGACGGCAAGGTGGTGGGCAATATCGAAACCACCAAGGATCACAAGGTTACTGTGGCGATTGGCGCCAGTGGTGAGGTATCCGGTGACGTGACGGCCCACCGTGTGATGGTGGCCGGTAAGGTTGAAGGCAATATTTATGCCTCTGAACGGGTCGAGTTTCATAAAGACTCTGTGGTTCATGGCGATATCTCCTACGGTTCCATTGCGGTTGAGCACGGCGCCAGGTTACTTGGCTTGGTGATTCAAAACCCAACCGGTGGCAACGCCAGCACCGAAGCCAGCTCCGCGATTCGTCAGGCGCAAACCAATAAGTAAGTTGCTTTGTTGTCGCCCGATCATTTCGATCAGCAGTACAACAATAGGGTGCGTGTTCCCGACTACGCAAATTATTTGGCGCAATGGGCTGACAGCTCTGCCCAAGCCAGATCGCTGTTAGGCGGCTTAACAGATATTTCTTATGGCGCTGGGCTATCTGAAACCTTAGATATCTTCTCCTCTGCCCAACACAACGCACCGGTTGTGGTGTTTATCCATGGCGGGTATTGGCGCTCTCTGGATAAATCCGACCACGCCTTTGTAGCCCCGGCCTGGGTGGGGCAAGGCGCTTGCGTGGTGGTACCCAACTACGCTTTGTGTCCAGCGGTTAGCATCCCCCACATCGTGATGCAAATGGTCAAAGCGCTGGCTTGGGTGTGGCGCTACATCAGTCACTGGGGTGGAGACCCCAGGCGCATTCATTTGGTCGGGCACAGCGCCGGCGGGCATTTGGCCGCCATGATGATGGCCTGCCGCTGGCCACAGCACCAGCCAGATTTACCGCCAGACTTGGTGAAAAGCGTGTTGTCTGTTTCTGGCTTGTATGAACTCGACAGCGTGATGCGCTCGCCTTTGTTGCAGTCGTCTTTGCATCTGAGTGATGAGCAGGTGTTGCGCTGCAGTCCCGCTTGGATGCCGGCCCCATCTACAGGCAGTTTGGTCAGCGTTGCGGGCGCTCTAGAGAGCGATGCTTTCATTTCGCACAACCACCTGATCCAACAAGCTTGGGGTACACAGCGCGTGCCTTGGGTAGAGAACTTGGCAGGCTTGCACCATTTCAGCATCGTCAACGAGTTGGCCAAGCCGGGCTCGCATCTGCTCGGTTTGTTGATGCGGCAACTAGGCGCTTAATCGGGCAATTTCAACAGTCCAACTGCCAGTGCTGTGCCGCTCAAGATCATGGCCGCACACACCATCCCCCAAGTGGTGATGAGCTCATCTAAGAAAACGACACCGATAAGATTGGCAAACAAGGGAATCAGGTAGGTCACCGTCATGGTGCGAGAAGCGCCCACTTTGGCAATCAAGCGGAAATAAAGCACATAGGCCAGTCCGGTGCACACGACCCCAATCATCAGCAAACTCCACCAAGCGCTGTCGCTGGGCCATACGCTGGGCCAAAACCAAATACCAGGCACCAGCAAAGCCAAAGAAGCGCCTATTTGGCTGCCTGCCGCGATGGTCATGGTGGGCACCCCAATTAAATAGCGTTGCGAGTAATGGGTACTCAAGCCATAGCAAGTCGTGGCGACCAAACACGCCAAGACCGCCCAACCCGAACCGCCAGCTTTGAATGAAATTCCTCCAGGCAGGGTCAGGGCCAATAGCGCTGCGCCTGCAAACCCCAGCAACAAGCCCAAGCCACGTGAACCGCCTGGGCGTTGTTTGAGCCAAACCCAAGCGATCAATGCGCCAAACAGCGGGGTGGTGGAATTCAAAATAGAAGACATGCCGGTGGAGATGTACATCACCGCATAGGCATAACAAATAAAGGGGATACCTGAATTAACAACGCCCATAGGCAGAATGCGTCTCCAGTGTTGGCGCAAGCTGCTGGCCTGTCCTTGCCAAAGTAAAAAGGGCAGCAAGGTCAGCCAAGCCACACTGACGCGCAACCAAGCGGTTGACCAGCTGCCAAACTCTTGCGAGGTCAAACGCATGAACAAAAAAGACGAGCCCCAAATCAAACCTAGCAACACAAAATCCGGCAGCCATTGACGCCACCGTGAGGCCGGTGTCACAAAAGGGTGCCTTCGCGTTGCAGCAAATCCAGTTTTCGCCACATGCCACCCGAATAACCTGTTAATGCGCCATTCGCACCCACCACCCTGTGGCAAGGAATGATGATGCTCAAGGGGTTTCGTCCCACGGCCGCACCCACGGCACGCGCGGCTTTAGCTTGCCCTAGGTGCTGTGCAAGTTCACCATAAGTGGAATAGCGTCCATAGGGAATGGACAACAAGGCACGCCATACCCGCTGTTGGAAATCGCTGCCACTCACCAGGTCTAAGGGGATGTCAAACGAGCTTCGTTTGCCAGCAAAGTAATCGTTCAGTTGTGACTTGGCTAAGCGCAACCAATGGTGAGAAGAGCCCCATGGGAGATGAGACAAATCGGGACGGTGTGCCTGATCATCAAACCATACGCCGCACAAACCTTTATGGCTGGCCACCAAGGTGAGTGCGCCCAGTGCAGAGTTGATGGGCATTTGCCAAGCGTTGGCATGAAAGGGTGCTTGAACGAAAGAAGTCAGCATGTGTCAAGAAGGGGGCGGTATGTTCAGGCTAAACAGTTTGATGAAGTTCATCATACGACCAGCAGATGTCAGCCTGCGACAAGCTGAGCTTCTACAATGTCGCGATGCAACTCCAAGCCTCTATTTTCAAGGCCTATGACATTCGCGGTGTGGTGCCTTCATCGCTCAATCCTGCTGTCGCACTCGCCTTAGGTAGAGCCTTTGGCACCCAAGCGTTGGCTCAAGGAGAAACCAAAGTGGCCGTCGGACGCGATGGCCGATTGAGCGGGCCCGAGTTGGTGCAAGCCTTGGTCCAAGGTTTGGTCGATGCGGGGGTACAAGTTATTAATGTGGGCATGGTCACTACGCCTCAGTTGTATTTCGCAGCCCACACCTTGTGCACCAGCGGCATTCAAATCACCGGCAGTCACAACCCCAAGGACTACAACGGCTTCAAGATGGTGATGGCCGGTCGTGCGATTTACGGCGACGAAATTCAAGGCCTGCGCCAAATGATGCAAGACGAAACTTGGCAACTCACCAACGGCGGCAGCCATCAGCAGGTGAGCGTGAACCAAGCCTACCAAGAGCGTATCGTTAAAGACATCCACCTGAGTCGCCCCATGCGTATCGTGGTTGACAGCGGAAACGGCGTCGCAGGCGCTTCGGCACCCGCTGTTTTGCGCGCTATTGGCTGCGAGGTGATTGAACTTTTCAGCGAGGTGGATGGCAATTTCCCCAACCACCACCCCGACCCGAGCAAGCCCGAAAACCTGCGCGACTTGATGCAGGCATTGCAAACCAGCGGCGCCGAGTTGGGCTTGGCATTTGATGGTGATGGTGACCGGCTCGGTATCGTCACCCAAGACGGTCAAACCATTTACCCCGATCGCCAGATGGTGTTGTTCGCCCGCGATGTGCTGCAAAGGGTGCCAGGAGGCGCCATCGTGTTTGATGTGAAATGCTCGCAGCAACTCGCGCCGGCCATTCTTGCGGCAGGCGGCACGCCAGTGATGTTCAAAACCGGTCACTCGTTGATCAAAGCGCAAATGAAGGCCATCGATTCCCCTTTGGGTGGCGAGATGAGTGGTCATGTGTTTTTCAAAGAACGTTGGTATGGCTTTGACGATGGAACTTACGCAGGCTGTCGTTTACTGGAGATATTGAGCCGCTCGCCCGATGCGAACGCAACCCTCCATGCTTTGCCCACCAGCCAATCAACCCCCGAACTCAATGTGGCTTGCGCTGAGGGCGAGCCACACCGCGTGACCGCCGATTTATTGAAGCTGGCGCAAACCCAAGGCCTGCCTTCGCCCGCACACCAACCCGTGTTGTGCGATATCGACGGTGTACGCATAGATTGGTCCGATGGCTTTGGACTGGTGCGAGCCTCCAACACCACGCCGGTGTTGGTGCTGCGTTTCGAAGGTCAAAACCATGCCGCTTTGCAGCGCATTGAAGCCGACATGATGCGTTTGCTGCGCCAAGTCAAACCCGACGCCACGGTCCAAGAGGCGGCGCATTGAGGCTATTGCTGGTCAAGCTATCTTCATTGGGGGATGTGCTTCACAGTGTGCCCGCGGCCATGGACATGCACCGCAGTCTGGGCAAGGTGCAAATTGACTGGGTGGTTGAGCCTGCATTTGCACCGGTGTTAAAGCTGTGTCCGGCTGTCGATCGCATCATCCCTTGCGATATGCGGCAATGGCGTCGCCAGTGGTGGAGCGCCGAGACCCGTCGCGCTTGGCAAGCCTTCAAGCACGACTTGCAAACTACCGCTTACGATGCGGTGATTGACTTGCAAGGCCTGAGTAAATCAGCGCTGGTCTCAACAATGGCCCACTTAAGCGTCAATGGAAAACGCTACGCCATGGCCCAAGGCACTGAAGGCTCGGGCTATGAAGCGCCAACGCGCTGGGTGGCTGATACATTGATTGACTGTCCTTGGCATAGCCATGCTGTCGACAGAGGCCGTCATGTGTGCGCTCAGGCCATGGGCTATGCCATACCTGCACAAGAAGCCAGCAGCTTGAGTTGCACACCGCACGCTGAAGTGCTCACCTCCACCGTGGCCTTGGTGCATGGCAGCTCGCGTGCTGACAAAGCTTGGCCACGGGCGTATTGGCAGGCGCTGGGCCAGGCTTTGCAAGCGCAGGGGTTCAATTTGGCTTTGCCGTATGCAAGCGACAGCGAACTGCACACCGCACAAGCGATTGCCAGTGCTTGCCCAGGCGCAGTGATTTGGCCACGTTCGGACTTGGTACAACTCACCCAACGACTGGCGGGCTGCGCTGGTGTGATAGGTGTGGACAGCGGCGTGAGCCATATCGCTGTCGCTCTTGGCTTGCCGCATGTGCAAATTTATAACTTCGATACGGCTTGGCGAACCGGGCCCTTTGGCTGTGCATGGCAACAAAGCGTGTTCGCCCCAACCGGCCCCAGCCTCGAACAAGTGTTGCGTGCTTGGGCGCAATGTTGGGCTGCTGCAAAGTCGCGCCCCCTATGATGCGCCAACTGTATTCATTGCTGATGCGGGCCTTGATGCCCTTTCTGTGGGTGAAATTGCGTTTACGCGCAAGGCATGAACCCATTTATGCTGAATCGATGGGTGAAAGGTTTGGCTATTACCAACAACCGGAGCAAGCCGGGGCGCTGTGGATTCACGCGGTGTCTTTGGGTGAGACCCGCTCCATTCGCACCTTGGTGAAGGCTTTGCGTGAAACCTATCCCGACTTGCCGCTGCTGTTGACACATGGCACGGCCACCGGACGCAGCGAAGGTTTGAGTTTGTTGCGCAAAGGCGATTCGCAAGCTTGGTTGCCATGGGACACCCCAGGTTCGGTAGATCGGTTTTTGCGGCATTTCCGTCCGCGGCTTGGCATGTTGATCGAAACAGAAGTCTGGCCCAATCTGAGCGCCATCGCCAAGCAGCAAAGCATTCCTTTGGTATTGGTCAATGCCCGTTTGAGCGAGCGTTCTTGGCAAACCGCAAACCGCTGGTCAGCCCTGTCAACACCTACCTACAGCAGTTTGAAGGCGGTATGGGCGCAAACCGATGAAGATGCCAAGCG
>JABMMR010000242.1 GCA_013205525.1 Burkholderiales bacterium
ACCGCGTCTGCATCTTCTGGGTCTTGTCTTCCTCCAGGCAAAGCAATTTGACCGGAATGTGTCGACAGGTGGGCGGTCCTAAGCGTCAACAAGATGGTGGGTATGGGTCGCATCACCACACCAACCAACACCGATGCGGCCACCGGTGGATTGGAGGTCAAAGGCGGTTCTCGCGAGACCTCGGGCTGCCATACAGGTGGGTAGGCAAAATGTTGACGCAAGCCCGTGGGGTACAGCCGGTGGGCAGCAACCTTTGGCAAATGCCCGTCTCTGCCCAAGACTTCTGAAGTCTCCGCGGAGAAATTGGGAATTTGGGAAAAAGTGAACAAAGTTGGATGAAGGTGGGTCAGAAAAAAACCGCCGCAGCGTTGACTGGGGCGGTTTGATGGAAAGACTTGAGACCAGGTCTTACTTGGCTGCTGCCGCTGGTGTGGCTTTGGCTGTGAGTTTTTCTTTGATACGCGCAGATTTTCCGCTGCGGTCACGCAAATAGTACAACTTGGCGCGGCGAACATCGCCACGGCGTTTGACTTCAACGGCGGCAATCAAAGGGCTGTAAGTTTGGAAGGTACGCTCAACGCCTTCGCCGCTGGACATTTTGCGAACGATGAAGTTGGAGTTGATGCCGCGGTTGCGTTTGGCAATCACCACGCCTTCGAAGGCCTGTACACGCTTGCGAGTTCCCTCGACCACGTTGACACTGACCACCACGGTGTCGCCAGGGGCGAATACCGGGATTTTCTTACCCATGCGGGCGATTTCTTCTTGTTCCAGCGTTTGGATGAGATTCATGTTGTCCTCACAATGATCATGGATGCGCTACACAAAAGGCCTATGGTGTTTGAAACACGAGGCGGCCATCCAGAGGATCGAAAGCCCTACATTATAGCTGGCTAACTAGGGCTTAACGGATTTTGCCAACAGTTGCTCGTCAGCAGGGGTCAAAAGTCCAGATTGGCGGGCTTTTTCCAGCAATTCGGGGCGAGCTTGGCCTGTCAGCGACAGGCTTTGCTGTCGACGCCAAGTGGCAATCTGCGCATGGTGTCCCGACAGCAAAGCGGCCGGCACGGCGAGGTCTTGCCAAACCTCGGGGCGGGTATAGTGCGGGCAGTCCAACAAGCCGCTTAATGCGGGGGTGAAGCTGTCTTGCAAATGACTTTGTTCATCATGCAAGACACCCGGCTGCAGCCTTGCCAACGCGTCCAACCAAGCCATGGCAGCGATCTCGCCGCCCGAGAGCACAAAATCGCCCAAACTAATTTGCTTGTCCACACAGGTCTCAATAAAGCGCTGATCTATACCTTCATAGCGCCCACACAGCAGCACCACGCCCAGCGTTTGCCCGCTGCCCTCTACCAAGCTTTGGGTCAGCACCTGACCCACTGGCGAGAAATACACCAGCGGCGCTTGGACTCTGTCTAAGCCGCTGTCAGCCCGAACGGCTTGCAAGCAGGCAGCCAGCGGCTCGGCCAGCATGACCATGCCAGGGCCGCCGCCAAAGGATCGGTCGTCAACGCGTTTGTAATTACCTTGGGCATACTCGCGCGGGTTCCACATCTTGACCTGTAATTGACCGCTTTCAAACGCGCGACGCGTCACCCCCGCTTGCAAGAAAGCGGGGAAGAGTTCGGGAAACAAAGTGATGATGTCTACACGCATGGGTTGCAGTATGCGGTAAGTGCCAGCCTCAGTAATCGGCTTGCCAGTCCACCAAGATCAGGCGGGCTTGGGTATCGACCTGATCGATGTAGGCGGCGACAAAAGGAATCATGCGCTCGACGGGTTTACCTTCGGCGTCAGTCACAGCGTCGCGCAACACCAAAACCGTTTGCGGGCCCGTTGACAGCAACTCAGTGACCTCGCCCAAATCGATGCCTTCACGGTTGCGTACCTGTAAACCAATGAGGTCGACCCAATAGTATTCATCGCTGGCGGGGGTAGGAAAACTCGAGCGCGGCACAAATATGCGCGCACCTTTGAGACTTTGGGCGATGTCGCGATCGTCCAACTCGTGCAAAAAAGCTACTACGCTGTCGGAGTGCTCTTTGGCCTCGCGAACTTTCACCAAAACCGTGCCGCTAAAGGGTGAGGCGCCACGTTCATTGGGCTGCAAAAACCAGCGTTTAGATGAAAACAGCGCCTCGGGAGAGGCGCTGTGGGGGATGATTTTCAGCCAGCCTTTAAGGCCCCAAGCATCCAATATGCGCCCGACTTCAACAGCATCCGCTGGTAATTCAGCAGGCTCCCAAGCGGGCTGCATGGGCTTGTGTAACTGGCTTTAAGCGGCGACTTTGCCGGCTTGCTTGATCAGGCGGTCCACGGTGGGCGAGGTTTGTGCGCCCACGCCAACCCAGTAGCTCAGTCGGTCTTGGGCAATGCGCAAGCCTTCCTCACCGCCGGCAGCGATGGGGTTGTAAAACCCAATGCGCTCGATAAAACGACCGTCGCGACGAACGCGCTTGTCAGCCACAACAATATTGAAAAAAGGGCGGGCTTTTGCGCCGCCGCGTGAAAGTCGGATGACGACCATGGTTTATCCTTGGGTGCAGACTTTGATTCAACGATGAGACACGCAACATGGCCACCCGGCCAGCGCTCGTTGAAAAGCCTGCCATTATAGACTGACAAGCCATGCACCTCCCTGCCCTGCTCATACGCCCAAGCCTAGACGCCGATTTAGCCAGCATCACCCATATATACGCCCACCATGTCAAGCACGGAACAGGCAGCTTTGAATGGGAGGCCCCCGACCTTGCCGAGATGACCCGCAGACGCAAGGATGTGCTGGCCAAAGGCTTGCCTTTTTTGGTGGCCAGCCTAGGCGACGAGGTGCTGGGCTTTGCCTATGCGGGCAACTTCAGGCCCCGCCCTGCTTTTAGGTTCATGGCCGAAGACTCGGTTTACATCCAAGCCGAGCATGCGGGTCAAGGCCTGGGCCGCGCTTTGTTGACTGAACTCATACGCCATTGCGAGGCGCTGGGTATTCGTCAAATGCTGGCCGTCATTGGCGACTCGGCCAATGCCGGCTCAATCGGGCTGCACCGCAGCTTGGGCTTTGAACACACCGGCATCTTGAAGGCCAGCGGCTGGAAGCACGGACTATGGCTGGACACAGTGTTCATGCAAAAAGCCTTGGGGGCGGGAGATTCCAGCCCCGCCAGCGAGCTCACGCCGCCAAACCGATAATTCATCTCATGAAAAATAAAACATTGGCCACTTGGTTGAGCTTTGTCGGTGGGCCTTTGGGCTTGCACCGCTTTTACATGTTCGGCAAAGGCGATGGCTTGGGTTGGCTGTTGCCATGGCCCAGCTTGCTGGGCTTGTACGGTTATTCGCGCGCGCAAGATTTTGGTGTGGATGATCCGTTGAGCTGGTGGTTGTTGCCACTTTTAGGCATGACGATTGCTGGCACGGCTCTGAATGCCATTTACTGGGGCTTGATGTCTGCTGAGCGCTGGAACGGTATTTACAACCCCGAGGCGGATGCCGAGTCGCCCGCAGGTGCCACCAACTGGCTGACCGTGGGAGCCTTGGTGCTGTCACTGCTGGTGGGGACCACCGCCTTGCTGTCGACCTTGGCCTATGGTTTTCAACGCTATTTCGAGACACAAATCGAAGAAGCGCGAAAAATCTCTGAGTAAAGCGCTAGGAAGAAAGCCAAGCGACGGCTTGACCGGCAACCGCTTGCAGCATCTGCGGCGTGACTTTGTTTGGGCAGACCACTTGCAAGGGCAGCAACACAAACGCCCGTTCCTGCCAGCGCGGATGCGGCAGCGTTAAAAATGTGCTTTGCATCTGCGCTTCTCCATAAAAAAGCACATCTAAATCGAGGGTGCGCGCTGCGTGGTGATGGTCGCGGGTACGCCCCGCGGCATTCTCGATATTTTGCAAAGCCTGCAACAGCTCAATAGCATTCAAACCCGTGTGAATATGCGCCACCGCGTTGACATACACAGGCCCATCAGCGTCTACGGGGGCGCTGCTGAGCAAGGGAGAAGCCTGTTGCATCTGGGTATGCGGCAAAGCGGCGATGGCCTGCAAAGCGTGTCGCACAGCCAAAGCTGCATCGCCTAAATTGGCACCCAGTGCCACATAGGCACTGACCGGTTCACGCGCTGTCGTTGTCACCAGTGGCAGAGGGATTGCCTGCAGGCTTGCGGCGGCGGCGCGGGCGTTTACGAGCGACGGGCGTGCCGTCAACCCGCACAGCGCGCGCCGCGGGCTTGACCGCCTGCAACAAGTCCACGCGGGAGTCTTCATTGGCGGTGCTGAAGGTTTCCCACCAATCGGCCAGTTCTTCCTCGACCTCACCCACTTCAGCGCGCAAACGCATGAAGTCAAAACCGGCACGAAAACGCGCCTGATCGATCAAACCAAAGGGGGCGCTGCCACTGCGCTTGTCAAAGCGCGGTTGCATGGTCCAAATTTCACGCATATCGCCCGCCAACTTGCCGCGTCCCGAGACGTCGCCAATGCGTGCATTGAACACATCTTCAATCGCTTCTTGTAAAGCGGGGAAGGTGGGCATGTCACTGCTGCGCACTTGCCAGCCCTCGCGCACGTCGGCCCACAACACACAGCTAAGCAAAAAACTGGGCGCAACCGGCTTGCCCTCGCCCACGCGCCGGTCAGTGTCTTGCAAAGCGGCATGCACAAAGTCAGAGTCGGCTCGCTCGACCACCACATCCAGCAGCGGATAAATACCTTGGGCCATGCCCAGGGCCTTCAACTGCTCGATGCTGGCCAAAGCGTGGCCGGTCTGTAAAAGTTTGAGCATCTCATCGAACAAGCGGCTTTGCGGCACATCGGCCAACAACGCCACAGACGCTTTCAAGGGCTTGGCGGTTCGGGGCTCGAGTTTGAAGCCGAGATGGTTCAATTTGGCGGCAAAACGCACGGCACGGATGATGCGAACCGGGTCTTCGCGGTAGCGCGTTGCAGGGTCGCCAATCATGCGCAGCACGCGTTTTTTGGCGTCTTCCAAGCCATGGTGGTAGTCGATCACGTCGCCCGTGAGGGGGTCGTAGTACATGGCATTGACGGTGAAGTCGCGCCGCGCTGCATCTTCTTCTTGGGGACCCCACACGTTATCGCGCAACACACGACCGCTGGCGTCCACCGCATGGGTCATGTTGGAGAGGGCTTTTTTGCTGGTGCGCTCATTGCCACTGACTTGCTCGGCGTCGTTGCTGTCAAGGTGTGCGCGAAAGGTCGACACCTCTATCACTTCGTGTTCACGCCCGCGCCCATAGACCACATGCACAATTCGAAATCGCCGCCCGATGATGAAGGCGCGGCGAAAACAGGCTTTCACCTCTTCGGGTGTGGCGTTGGTGGCGACATCAAAGTCTTTGGGCTTCAAGCCCACCAACAAATCGCGCACCGCGCCGCCAACGATGTAAGCCTCAAACCCCCGCTCTTGCAAGGTACGAACCACATTCATGGCGCGCTCGTCAACTAAGCCGTGGTCTATGCCGTGAACTGTTTCACTGATGACACGCCGCTGGCCAAACTTGGAGGAGGGTTTAGGGCCAGCGCGGCCCATCAAGCGGTGAATGATTTTGCTGATCATGAAGTCTC
>JABMMR010000243.1 GCA_013205525.1 Burkholderiales bacterium
ACTTGAAAACTTAAAAGTAACACAGCAACAACTGTCACCACCACTGACAGCGCAGCGCTTGGCTCACCAGCAGGCTGCCAAACAGGAGACGACAAGAGATGCGATGTTGACGCTTGACCGACAGGTGTAGGAAATGCTGCGACTTCATCCGGCGAGGCTGGGGCTTCAAGTTCTGGTGGATCGATTTCAAATAAATGCTGGTCCACCTCAAACACATGGGCGCAGCGACCACAACGCACCCAAGCATCGGCTGCGCTGTAATGCTCAGCTTGAATCGCAAAAGCGGTTTTGCACTGAGGACAAAGGGTCACTATCGACATGGTGTCGATTTTAGGCGGTCATCAAGACCCAGCCGTCCTGTGTGTCAGCGACTTGAAGTTGAAGATAGGGCGCATACGCTTGTTGAATTTCTTCAATCTGTCGACTCAAAACACCTGCCAACAGCAAGTGACCGCCTTGCACGACATGGGCACACAAGAGGGGCGCCAGCACCTTTAAAGGAGCCGCCAAAATATTGGCCACTACCAAACCATATTGCCCTTGCGCCAAATCTGGCAAACCGGTATTGACAATGACTTGATTGGCCAAGGCATTGGCCTGGGCAGCGGTCACCGCATCAGCGTCGATATCGACAGCGTCGACCTCAGCAGCACCACACAAGGCAGCACCAATCGCCAATATGCCCGAACCACAGCCGTAATCCAGAACACGGCAACCCTTGTGCAAATGAAGCGCAATCCAACGCAAGCACATGCGCGTGGTCGGATGTGTGCCTGTGCCAAATGCCAGACCCGGGTCGAGGCGAATCACTTGAAGTGCTTGGGCAGGTGCCTCATGCCAAGACGGCACTACCCACAAATCAGTCGTGATTTCAACCGGTTCAAACTGCGACTGTGTCAATCGAACCCAGTCTTGGGGCGGCACTTCAGCAATGCGAAGCAGGCTTGCGTTGTCAAAGAAGTCTTGCAACTTCAAGATGTGGGCTGCATGCTCGGCCAAGGCCTGATCGGCAAACAAGGCAAGCACTTGTGAACGCCGCCAAGCTTGGGTGGGCGCCGGCATGCCAGGCTCGCCAAACAAGGCCTGTTCTTGGTCGGTATGGGCATCGGCGTCTTCCACCGAAACGCTCAAAGCATCCAAGGCCATCAAAGCATCACTCAGCGTCTCAACTTGGTATTGCGAACACAGCAAACTCAATTCAAACATCAGACAACCGACGCTCTCACAGCCAACCACTCTTCCAAATAATGGATATTCGTGCTACCTGCAATGAATCCAGGATCCATCATCAGTTCGCGGTGCAGCGCAATATTGGTTTGTATGCCTTCCACCACGGTCTCACCCAAGGCTGTGCGCATGCGCGCCAAAGCATGTTCACGGCTGTCCCCGTGAACAATGATTTTGCCAATCATGGAGTCGTAATGCGGTGGGACAAAGTAGTTGCTGTAAATATGGGAGTCGACCCTGACACCCGGCCCGCCTGGGGGGTGCCACATGGTGATGCGCCCTGGGGAAGGGGTGAACTTGAAAGGGTCTTCCGCATTGACACGGCACTCGATGGCATGGCCTTTCATCACCACTTGTCGCTGGGTGAAAGGCAATTTTTGACCCGCAGCGGTCATGATCTGGGTTTTAACAATATCTATGCCGGTGATGAACTCGGTCACGGGGTGCTCGACCTGCACGCGGGTGTTCATTTCAATGAAATAAAACTCGCCGTTTTCATATAAAAATTCGAAAGTACCGGCGCCGCGGTAACCCATTTTTTTGCAGGCCGCCACACAACGCTCACCGATGCGATCGATCAATTTACGGGCAATGCCAGGCGCTGGCGCCTCCTCGATCACCTTTTGGTGACGCCGTTGCATAGAGCAGTCACGCTCGCCCAAATACACAGCATTGCGAAAGTTGTCAGCCAAGATTTGAATCTCGATATGCCTTGGGTTTTGTAAATATTTTTCAAGGTAAACCGCCGGATTTCCAAAAGCTGCGCCGGCTTCGGCCTTGGTGGTTTGCACCGCATGAATGAGCGCGGCCTCGTTGTGCACCACCCGCATACCTCGACCACCGCCGCCGCCTGCGGCTTTGATGATGACTGGATAGCCAACGGCTTTGGCAATACGACGCAGCTGGGCGGGGTCGTCTGGCAATTCGCCTTCTGAGCCAGGCACGCACGGCACGCCGGCTTTGATCATGGCCTGTTTGGCCGACACCTTGTCGCCCATCATGCGTATGGACTCAGGGGTGGGGCCAATAAAGGTAAAACCACTTCTCTCTACCCGTTCGGCAAAGTCCGCGTTTTCACTCAAAAAACCGTAGCCAGGGTGAATCGCCTCAGCGTCAGTGACCTCAGCGGCGGAAATAATGGCCGGCATATTCAAGTAGCTGAGGGTGGAAGAAGCGGGGCCTATGCAGACTGCTTCCTCGGCCAATTTGACGTATTTGGCTTCGCGGTCGGCTTCGGAATACACCACCACCGCTTCTACGCCGAGTTCTCGGCAAGCACGCTGAATTCGCAATGCAATTTCACCTCGGTTGGCGATCAAGATTTTTTTAAACATGCGCTGTCGTCACTCGATGCGAAAGAGGGGCTGGCCATATTCCACCGCTTGACCGTTGTCAATCAAGATGCTGGTGATGGTGCCGCTTTTGTCTGCCTCGATTTCATTCAAAATCTTCATGGCTTCAATGATGCAGATGGTTTCTCCCTCTTTGACCACACTGCCGACCTGCACAAAGGGCTTGGCTTCTGGGCTGGCGGATGCGTAATAAGTCCCCACCATGGGCGACTTGACCACATGGCCTGAGGCCGCGACCTCTTCGGCGTGGGTCAAAACGGGCGGATGCATGGCAACAGGTGCCACCGCCAGCGGCGCGGCGGCAATCCCCGAGGCTTGCGCCAACACGGGCGCACCGACGGGACCCTTGACAATTCGTACCTTGCCCTCGGGCTCGGTGATTTCCAATTCAGACACATTGGATTCGGACACCAAGTCGATTAATGTTTTAAGTTTTCTTAAATCCATGGATTTGATAGCCTTCTGTAGTTAACAGCAGTTAAAGTTTAGCCATTGTAAGGATAAGGACCAAACCAATACCAAGCCTAATTTACAACCAATCAGCCATTTCTTGGCTAGATAGTTTTCCTAATTTTTGCACCAACAAGTCGCCCTTGTCATTCAAAACCAAGGTAAAAGGCAAAGAGCCTTCAGGATTACCCAGTTTTTTGACCAACTCGGTTCCGCCCAAACCCGCCATACCTATGGGGTAGTTGACGGGGTATTGCTTTAAAAACCGCTTGACAGCGCTGGGTTGGTCAATCGCCAATCCAACAACTTGCCAACTTTTAGACTGGTTTTCTTGAAAGAAGGCGTTTAATAAAGGCATTTCCTCAACGCAAGGGGTGCACCATGTGGCCCAAAAGTTCAGCACCAAAGGTTTGCCTTGGAAGTCGGACAAGCGCAATATTTGGCCATCCGCTTGGTCAAACTCAGCACGCCATAAAGCTTGGGTTGCTTCAGGATCTAGGGTGCGAGGGCGCAATCTGGACCAATTAACGACTGAGCCAGCCAGTGCGGCCACCACCGCTGTACCCAGCAGGAGTCGGCGCGAACTGCGCCTTGGGGAATCAGGTGGAGATTCTTGCATCAGCAGAGTCTACCAAGCGGCGCACCGCCTCGGTGTTGCCGCGCCAAGCCCGCCCTTTGTCATCAGGCTGCAAAGCGCCGCGCACATCGTCATAGTCGTAGACCATGAAATGCACACCTATTTCTTCATTTAATGCATCGCAACGACTTCTCACACTCAAGGCGTCCACCCTCTCCCCCTTGAAGCCATTGACGGAACTCACCTCGTAGCGAACACCTTGGTCAATCAGTCGCAGCTCAGCTGACTTGGCATCGTCACAAAACAACTGAATATAAATATCGGACAAGCGTGTGGCGGTGCCTCGCCAAACCGCGCCGCTTAAGTGCGGACGAAATTCGGGCAAGCGCAGCATCCACAGCAAGGCCAAAGAGCGCAAAGCAGCGAGTTCCAGCGGTTGGGTATCGGCGCAAAAAATGGCCACGTACTCGACCACAGCCTCCTCGATCAATTCGTTGCTGGGCAAAGCACTGCGGGCATTCAAGCCCAACTCCCGAACAGCGCGGCGTTTGGCAGGCCCGTACTCCAATCCTTCTTCAACAATCAGGCGAGCGGCGGTGGCAGCGATTTCGTCTTGGCTTGTGTTGCGCATGGTGAGTCATTGTGCCTTTTCAAGCCCGAAGGTTGTAAGCCTGCTTTTTTGCCTCAAGCCAAGGACAACCGACTTTTACAATGCCACTTATGCATATTCATATTTTAGGTATCTGCGGCACCTTCATGGGCGGCTTGGCTGCCCTGGCCCGAGAAG
>JABMMR010000244.1 GCA_013205525.1 Burkholderiales bacterium
CCGGCTCGAGTCCGCAGGCATTGGCCACCGCCCGTGCGCCCCAGTCGTGGCCTACCAACACCGGTTTTTCAAGGCCTAAGGCATGTACAAACTCGACCATGTCGCGCCCCAAACTCGAGAGCTGCCCCGTGCGTGGCGTGTCTTCACGTAAAAAAGTGGTGGGTAAAAACCCCCGCAAAGCAGGTGCTATGACGCGGTACCCCGCTTGCACCAAATGCGGCACGACTTCATGCCAACAGCGCGGACTGTCGGGCCAACCGTGGGTCAGCACGATGGCGTGTTGTCCCTCGGGATTCCATTCTTTGTAGCCTATACGCAGCAACGCGGTTTCAATAAATTGCATGGCTCGCATGTTACTCAAAGTCGTGGGGCAACACGGCGTCTCTGTGCCACACTGGCGACCATGAACATGCCTCCCCTCCCCCTGTGGTCTGGCCCGCCAGCCGCGGCCCAAGAACTTGTCCGTCAGCAAGCAGTGGGTGAGGCTTTCCATGCCTTGTCAGCGCCTTTTGAGCCACCCAATTTGGCCGAGGCCTATGCCACCCAAGACGCCTTCGTTCAAGAGCTGGCTAGGCAAAGAAACACACGGGTGGGTGGTTACAAAATCGCCATCACCACGCCAGCCATGCGTGCTTTGGTAGGTTTTGACGACGCCATCTCGGGCTGCGTGCTGGCTGACAGCGTTTATGCGTCTGGCCACCAACTGGCATTGCAGAATTTCCAACACCTGATCGTGGAGTTCGAGTTGACCCTGCAATTTGGCCAAGACTTGCCCGAGCAAGAAGACGCTTGGGACCGGCACAGCATCGCGCCCTACTTAGATTGTGCTTACCCCTCACTGGAAATTGCTGACGACCGTTTCGCCAACTACGCTTTGCTCAAAAAAGGGTTTTTCAGTGTGGTTGCTGAAAACGCTTGGAACCATGGCGTGGTCTTGGGCTCAGCCATTGCGGCCAAAGACTTTGATGCCCTGTGGCAAACCCAAGCCACAGCCTACATCAATGGCAAAGCCATTGGACAAGGACACAGCCAAGATGTGATGGGGCACCCGCTGACGGCCATGGCTTGGATCGCCAACCATTTGCGCTCACGCGGCAAGCGCTTCAAAGCGGGAGACTGGGTGACCACGGGCAGTTGGGTGGCGTCTCAGTTCCCAACCGCCGGACAAGAACTGCGCTTTGATATGAAGAGCTTGGGCGAGGTTACTTTGGCGGTTTATTGAGCTCGCCTTGAGGGCGAATAAAGGGGCCGCGAACGCAGGCAATTTGCTCAAAACTTTTTATGATGGTGCCAAATGCCACCGCCTCCCAGCCACCTGGTTGAACAACGCTGATCAGGCGTGCACCCGATTGCATCTGCCCCTCATAGCCATAAGCCAGCAAATAGCGCACTTTGTTTTTGTCGCAATCAAACTCCAAATAGGTGGTGCTCGATAGCAACTGTTGGGAGGTGGGGGTGCTGTAGTTGGTCAACATCCACACCAAGGCATTGCGCTTTTTTAACTGAATGCTGGAGCGGTCAATCAACACCGCATGCCCGTCGAGATGCCCCATGTAAGTCCATGCCGCCTGTGCGGTTCCCAGCCCGAGGGCAAGCGCCATGAACACGAAGATGTGTAGCCAACGGCGGCTCATGTCAGCTGGCCAGCCCAAGCGCTTCAGTGGGAAGCCACAGGCAGCGCGGGTGCCTTGGCAAAATCAGCAGGCACTTGGCCGGTGAGACTTTCTAAAAAGCTGACGATATCGCTGACTTGGGCATCGCTTAACTGCTTGCCCAATTGCAGCTGCGCCATGATGCGCACAGCTTGGGACAAGGTGGCAGCACTACCGTCATGAAAATAAGGCGGCGTCATGGCCACGTTACGCAGTTGTGACACTTTAAAAATAAAGGCATCTGCCTCGTTTTTGGTGTCTTGGTAACGCCCTTTGTCATAGCCTTTGAAGGCCTCTTTCTCGGTGCTGCCAGTCAGCAACCAATAGTTTTGGGTGATGCCAAATTTTTGAAAGCTTTGACCACCCACCGTGACGCCGCTGTGGCAACCGGCGCAGCCCGTGTCGATGAAGGTTTGCAAGCCTTGTTTGGCCTGCGCACTCAGGGCTTGCTTGTCGCCTTGGAGGTAACGATCGAATGGGGCAGGCGTTAGCAAAGTGCGCTCGAATGCGCCAATCGCTTTGCCCCAGTTCTCCACACTCAAAGACTTGGCTTGGCCTGGATAGGCTTTCTCGAACCAAGGCTTGTAGCCCAACAGTGCGAGCTTGTTTTCGGCTTGTTCGTATGTAGCGTTGCCATAGGCCACCGGACTGGTCAGTGCTTTAACAGCTTGCTCTTCAACGCTGGCGCGGTTGCCGCCGTAATGCTGCGCCACCAACAAACCCGTGTTGAACACCGTAGGCGCGTTTCGGGGCAGCACTTTACCGTGAACGCCCATAGACAACGGCAGACTGTCGCCCCCATGGTAGGAGGGGCTGTGGCAACTCACACAGCCTTGGCGTCCATCGCTGGAGACACGGGTTTCATAAAACAGCGCTTTGCCCAAAGCCACCCGCTCCGGGGTGAGCGGGGTATTTTCCAAGGCCGCGCTCTCGGGCAAGGGTTTGAACAAGGCTTTGGCTTTGTCCAGCAAGGCTTGGTCGTCGCTGGCAGCGCCTGCCGCTGTTGCGGCCAATAGCGCCA
>JABMMR010000245.1 GCA_013205525.1 Burkholderiales bacterium
GAGCCATGTTGGATGAAAACGGTAAATCAACCAAGTCGGCAGGCCCGTCTATTCCGGTGGAAATCCAAGGCTTGACCGAGGTGCCACAGGCGGGCGATGAATTCATGGTGTTGTCGGATGAACGCCGCGCCCGTGAAATTGCCACCTACCGCGCAGGCAAATTCCGCAACACCAAATTGGCCAAGCAACAAGCGGCTAAGCTGGAAAATTTATTCTCTGACATGGCCTCAGGCGAAGTGAAAAACTTGCCCATCATCATCAAAGCCGATGTGCAAGGTTCGCAAGAAGCCTTGGCCGCGTCTTTGCTCAAACTCACCAACGAAGAGGTGAGGGTGCAGTTGGTGTATGGCGCGGTGGGCGGCATCAGCGAGTCCGATGTGAACTTGGCGATTGCCTCTAAAGCGGTCATCATTGGCTTTAACACCCGTGCAGATGCGGGTGCCAGAAAGCTGGCTGAGAACAACGGCGTAGAGATTCGTTACTACAACATCATTTATGACGCTGTGGACGAGCTCAGAGCAGCCATGTCGGGCATGTTGACGCCAGACAAGCGGGAAGAAGTGATAGGCATGGCGGAAATTCGCCAAGTCTTCCGCATCAGCAAAATTGGCGCGATTGCCGGTTGTATGGTCACCAACGGCGTTGTTCGACGCAATGCCCGTTTGCGCTTGCTGCGTGACAACGTGGTGGTCTTCACAGGTGAGCTTGAGAGCTTGAAACGTTTCAAAGACGATGTGCGCGAGGTCAAGGAAAGTTTTGAATGCGGCTTGAACCTCAAAGGCTATAACGATATCAATGAGGGCGATCAACTTGAGTTCTTTGAAATCAAGGAAGTTGCACGAACCATTTAAATTCGCATGGCCGCCAAGAAGTCCTCTACACCCCACCGCGGCTTTCGCGTTGCCGACCAAATTCAGCGTGATTTGGCCGAACTCATTCGCGAGTTGAAAGATCCGCGACTGGGGATGGTGACGATTCAATCGGTGGAAGTCACCCCCGACTACGCCCATGCCAAGGTGCATATCAGTGTGTTGGTGGGCGAGCCCGAAGCTTGTCTAGAGGGCTTGAACCAAGCCGCTGGTTTTTTGCGTAATGGATTGTTTAAGCGTTTGCATATTCACACCGTGCCTACATTGCATTTTTTATATGACCGCACCCCCGAGCGCGCAGCGGACATGAACGCCTTGATTGCCCGCGCCGTGGCTTCCCGTGCCAAGGAATCTGACACGCCATGAAAACGCCGCGCACCAGGGTGCAACGGCGCCCTGTGCATGGGGTGTTGTTGCTCGATAAACCACTAGGACTGTCTAGCAATCAGGCTTTGCAAAAAGCCAAATGGTTGCTGCGCGCCGAAAAAGCGGGACACACCGGCACGCTGGACCCCATGGCCACCGGTGTGTTGCCTTTGTGTTTTGGGGCTGCCACTAAATTCAGTCAACTGCACTTGGATGCCGACAAAACCTACGAAGCCGTGCTGCGTTTAGGACAGCGCACAAGCACGGCGGACGCTGAAGGGCAGGTCATCGCCGAGGCCTGGGTGGACTTCACACCCGAAAAATTATCAGAAGTGCAGGCCTTGTTCACCGGCCCTTTGCAGCAAGTCCCGCCTATGCACAGCGCTTTAAAAAAAGATGGAAAAGCTTTGTATGAATACGCTCGCGAAGGCATTGAGGTTGAACGTGCACCACGCAGTGTGGTTATTCATTCCTTGGAGCTCAAAGAGTTGCCCATGCAAGATGGGGTGAGAAGCGTGTGGCTCAAAGCGCATTGCTCCAAAGGAACCTATATACGCACCTTGGGCGAAGACATTGGCAACGCCCTGGGCTGTGGTGCATTTTTAAGTGCTTTGCGCCGAGTAAAAAGCGGTCGTTTTGCCATAGATGGCTGCATCAGCTTGGAAGCCTTGGAAGCCTTGCCTGAGGCCCAACGCCAAAAGCCATTGCATTCAGTCGATATATTGCTAGACAGTCATCAAGCCATCATTTTGCAAGCCGAAGATGCAGGTCGTTTCCTGAGCGGCTTGCGTCGCCGTGGCAATTGGCCAGACCAGGATAAGGTGGCCGTCTATGGCTACAGTCCACAGGCTTTGTTAGGTACAGCCCATGTTCGCGCTGGGGAGTTGATCCCCGAGCGCTTATTGAATCCCCAAGAAATCCAATCCTTACTCGAGAGTGCAGCATGACATTACAAATCAGAAACATCGCCATCATCGCCCACGTTGACCATGGCAAAAC
>JABMMR010000246.1 GCA_013205525.1 Burkholderiales bacterium
TACTGACTGGCCATGCCCTGATGGCGCATCAAAGCGTCTAAAGAGGGCTCGCGTCCACGGAAGGCTTTAAAAGAACTCATGGCGGGGCGACTGCCACCGCGCTCCAAAATGCTTTGTCTGTAGCGTCGACCGGTATCGACCGAGGGCGTGCCATCGGGTGCAGCGGTTTCTTCAAAAGCAGCGTAAGCATCAGCACTTAAAACCTCGGCCCATTTATAACTGTAATAACCGGCAGCGTAACCTCCCGCGAACACATGGCTGAAGGAGTGCGGCATGCGGTTCCATGAAGGCGGGTGCAACACCGCCACTTCATCACGCACTTCTTGCAACACCGCCAGCACATCGTTGCAACGCTCGGGTTCTGTGTGCAAGCGCATATCGAGCAAAGAAAACTCAATTTGACGCAAAGTTTGCAAGCCACTTTGAAAGTTTTTCGCAGCCAGCATTTTGTCGAACATGTCGCGTGGCAGGGGTTCACCTGTTTGTACATGGGCGGTCATGTGGCGCAACACCGACCACTCCCAGCAAAAGTTTTCCATGAATTGGCTGGGCAGTTCTACCGCATCCCATTCCACCCCACTGATGCCGGAGACGTCGCGTTCATCGACTTGGGTGAGCATATGGTGCAGGCCGTGGCCACACTCGTGGAACAAGGTGATGACATCGTCGTGGGTGAGCAGAGGCGGTTGACCATTGACGCCCTCAGCAAAGTTGCAGACCAAGTGGGCAATGGGGGTTTGCAATTGAGCGGTGTCGGGGCGCAACCAACGCGCACGCACATCGTCCATCCATGCGCCTCCGCGTTTGCCGCTTCTGGCGCCGGGGTCAAGGTAGAACTGACCGAGTAACTGGCCGTGGCGCTCTATCCGGTAAAACTCGACGGTGGGATGCCATACCGGTGCAGTGTCGGGGCGAATACTCACCTCAAACAAGGTTTCCACAATTTTGAATAAACCCGCCATCACCTTGGGTGCTGTGAAATAGGGCTTGATGTCTTGCTCGCTGAAGTTGTAGCGCGCTTGCTTGAGCTTTTCGCCAATAAAAGTCCAGTCCCACGCTTGTGGGTCCGCCATACCGAGTTCGGTGCGGGCAAAGTCACGCATTTCATTCAAATCTTTTTCTGCATAGGGCTTGGCTCTGTGGGCTAAGTCGCGCAAGAAATCCATGACTTGATTTGGTGACTCGGCCATCTTGCTGGCCAGAGAGACTTGCGCGTGGTTGGCATAGCTCAGTAGCACAGCTTCTTCTTGGCGCAATTGCAATATTTCAGTCAGCAATGCGCTGTTGTCGAACTGCGGATGAGAAAACTCGGCGGAGGCACGGGTGGCATGGGCGCGGTAAAGCTTCTCACGCAAATCGGTGCTGTGGGCGTATTGCATCACGGGTAAATAGCAAGGCATTTTGAGCGTGAGTTTGTAGCCCGATTGCTCCTCTGCTTGCGCCGCAGTTTTTGCAGCTTGCAAGACATCTTCTGGCACACCTTGAACTTCTGGCTCTTGGGCAAGGACATTCCAGGCGTCGGTGGCGTCCAGCACATGCTCACTGAACAATTGGCTGATTTCTGCCATCCGCTCTTGAATGGCGGCAAAGCGCACCTTGGCAGGGCCAACAAGCTCTGCGCCAGACAAAACAAAATTACGTAAGGCGAGGGTATGCGCACGTGACTGCTCTTGATTCAAACTGGCCAAAGCGATGGCCTTGTATTTGGCATACAGCGCTTCGTTGGCGCCCAGACGGGTGAAGAAATCGGTGACGCGGGGCAACTCCGCGTTGTAAGCGGCTCTAAGCTCGGGGGTGTCGACCACGCTTTGCAGATGACCGACCATGCCCCAAGCACGGCCCAGTTGTTCGGTGGAGGTATCGAGTACCTTGGCAATCGATGACCAATCCGCGGGGAAGTCAGCGCTGGTGACTTGCGCCATGGCCGCTTCGGCTTGTGACAGCAATTGCGTCATCGCTGGCGCAATGTGTTCGGGGCGGACTTCGTTGAAGCGGGGCAGTCCAGAGAAATCGAGTAGGGGGTTGCTCATGTGTGTATAGATAGGGACTGTTGGGCTGAATCCAAGGTGTTGGACAGCAGCATGGTAATGGTCATGGGGCCAACCCCACCAGGTACGGGGGTGATGTAGCCCGCCACTTGCCTGATGCCCTCAAAGTCGACATCGCCACACAACTTTCCCGCGTCGTCGCGGTTCATGCCCACATCAATCACCACCGCGCCGGGTTTGACCATGTCGGCGGTCAGTACATTGCGTTTGCCCACAGCGGCCACGATGACATCGGCTTGCAAGCAGTGCTGCTTGAGGTCTGCAGTTGCGCTGTGGCAAATCGTCACCGTGGCGTTTTTTTGTAACAGCATCAAAGCCATGGGTTTGCCCACAATATTGCTTCTGCCAATCACCACCGCGTGTTTGCCCTTGAGGTTGTAGCCAATGCTCTCGAGCATTTTCATGCAGCCATGTGGCGTACAAGGCCAAAAACACGGCAAACCTGTCATCAATGCGCCGGCATTGGCGACATGAAAACCATCGACATCCTTGGCTGCTGAAATGGCCTCGGTTACTTTGTCCGCGTCGATGTGCGCTGGCAGTGGCAACTGAACCAAGATGCCATGGATGCTGGGGTCGTGGTTGAGCTTGTCGACTCTGTCTAGCAAGTCTGCTTGGCTGAGATGTTCAGGGTATTTTTCCAGTACCGAGCGTATGCCCACTTGCTCGCAGGCTTTCACCTTGTTGCGCACATAGACTTGCGAAGCGGCGTTGTCACCCACCAAGATGACCGCCAGGCCAGGGGTAGTGCCTTGGCTGATAAGAGATTGGGTGCGAGCAGAAAACCCCACTCTCATTTGTTGGGACAGGGCGTTGCCATCCATCAGTTGTGCAAACATGAAAAAACTCACAAAAAAAAGCCCGCAAAAAAGCGGGCGGTCAGGGAAACGGATTCAAACTTTGGCAGTTTGACCCAGCGCAGTTTTCAGCAAATCGGCGACGGTATTGGCATTGAGCTTTTCCATGATGTTGGCTCGATGCGCTTCAACGGTTTTGATGCTGATGCCCAAGTCATCGGCAATTTGCTTGTTTAAACGACCCGCCACAATGCGCTCGAGGACTTGCGCTTCGCGGGTGGTGAGCTTGGCCATGAGGGCGTCTCGGTTGGCGGCGGTTTGGGAGTCGCTGAAGGATTCGCGGGCTTGGTCAAGCATGCGCTCGACAAGGCTGACCAACTCATCTTCTTTGAAAGGCTTTTGGATGAAATCCATCGCGCCTTTTTTCATGGTGTTGACCGCCATGGGTACATCCCCATGGCCGGTGATGAAAACAATTGGTAAGGGGGACTTGCGCTCCACCAATTTGTCTTGCAGCTCTAGACCAGAGATGCCTGGCATGCGGATGTCAACCAACAGGCAAGCCACTTCACGTGGGTCATAGCGGCTTAAAAAAGTTTCTGCCGAGTCAAAGCAACGTACGCGGTAGTCTTTGCCTTCGAGTAACCACTGTAGTGAGTCGCGCACCGCCTCGTCATCATCGACCACATAGACATTGCCTTTTTTGGGAATCAAACTCATATCAAGCTCCAAAGGCCAGCGTGGCCATTACAGGGGTATCAAAGTTTTACTGGCTGGGAGCCAAAACGAAAAACGACAACCAATTATCATTTTTCCATTGTAGGTGTTCTCTGCAGTCATTCGACCGTGGTGAGACTCAATGATGGTTCGGCATAAATTCAAGCCTATGCCCATGCCATCATTTTTGGTGGTGTAAAAAGCTTCGAAGACCCTTTCGATGACTTCGGCCTTCATACCGGGGCCGGTATCGCTGACAGAAAATTCAACCACGTCCTGCCCCTCTATGGTTTTAGGGACCACTTGTAATTCCACATGGCGTTGATCAATCGGCCGTTGGGCAAACTCTATGGCCTCGGCCGCATTTCTCAAAAGATTGATGAGTACTTGCTCGATCAAAATCGGGTCTACATGCAATTTGTCTAAACGCTCGGAGACAAACAAACTGAGTTTGACTTGTCGGCGTCGCAACTCGATGTCTGCCAGTTCAACGGCTTCGGCCACGATAGGGGCGATGGAAGAGTTCACCCGGTTGGTTTCACTGCGTTTCACAAAACTGCGGATGCGCTGAATGATTTGCCCCGCACGCTGGGCTTGGCGCGAAGTTTTTTCAAGTGCAATTTTGAGTTCCTCTTCGCTGATCTGATTGCCTTGCAAGCGCGTGAGCATGCCGTTGCAATAGTTGGCTATCGCCGTCAAGGGTTGGTTGAGTTCATGCGCCACGCTGGAGGCCATTTCGCCCATGGTGATCAAGCGGCTTGCGGTTTGCGCCCGCTCGGCCTGCAATGCCGATTGCTCTTGGGCCAATCTTCTGGCGGTGATATCGGTGGAGATGACCATTTGCGCAAGCCTTCCGTCCACCCAGTTGAAATAGCGAGTTCTGACTTCAAGCCACTTATGCAGCTCGGCGACATAGACCTCGGCGTTTTCAGTCTGGGCTTGGGTCAGGTTGTAGGTGGGCATGCCCACCATATCGTCTACGCTGTCCATGTTTTGGCTCGCATGTAATGGCAGCGAACCGGCCTGGGTGATCAGTTCAAGATGGCCGTGTCCTTTGTTGCCAAACCATTGACGGTAGAGTTTGTTGGCAAACAGCAGTTCTGAACTTCCCAAGGGCGAGACAGACACCGAGGCATCAAGTGCTTCCAGCACGGAGGTGAAACGCTCGTGCGAGGCAGACAGTTGTTCGCGGATTTTGTTGGGCTCGGTGATGTCGGTCATGGAGGTCATCCATCCGGTTTGCTGACCCACCGCATCGATTAAAGGGGACACATACAACCTAGCGTCAAAAATACTGCCATTTTTGCGCTTGACTCTGATTTGAAATCCACTCACCGTGGTGCGCCCATTGAGTTGATCACTGAGTTTGGTGTTGAGCATTTCACGGTCTTCATCCGGCCAGTAGGGGAAGGGTGAGTTCGAACCCACCAGTTCTGCTTCGCTCCAACCGGTCATTTGGGAAAAAGCTGCATTCACATAGGTGATGCGGCCATTCATGTCCATGGCGCGCATTCCGGTGAGAATGGAGTTCTCCATGGCACGGCGAAAATTGGTCTCTGTGGTCAAGGCTTGTTGGGCTTGCAGGCGACGGCGGGTATGTCGCCAAGTCCCTATCAACATCCAGGTGGTCATGCCGCTTAGTATCAGCACCAACCAAAAAAGTCCGCTGCCAATCAAAACTTGCGATGTTCGATAGGCTTGTGCGCGCAACTGCAAGCTGTTGCCAATGGTGGAGATAGGAACGATGAATTCATAGGCATTGGACTCCCACGGAGACATTTCCCACAAGCCAGACCGTGGCTTGATGCTTTGGCCAGCGAGCAAGGTGTTTTTTCCGTCGACCAATGCGACCGCGTGTCGGGAGGTGATTTCTGGCGGAATGCTAAAGCGCAATAAGCCGTCTATCGAATATTCCACCATCACAACGCCTTTGAAATGGTTGTTGCTGGTCATCGGAATATGCAATTGAACCTGAGTGTCAGCTAGGCCCATCTTGTCTTGCGCTTTGATGGTGATGGGAGGTGAAAAAATAGCTTGACGTAATTCTTTGGCTAATAAATAGGTGTCTTCGGTTTCTGGGTGATCTAGCCATGCCGCTTGATGGCCTAAACGCAGCAGGTCAAAGCTGCTGCTGGCTGCGCGAGATCGCAGGCGACGGTATTCATCCACCCAGGAGACGGCTGAAATTTCGGGGTAACGTTTGATCAAATCAGTTGATTGGTCATCGAAGTCCATCACACTCAATTTGTCGTTGCTCACATCGCTGGCCAATTTCATCATCTGCTCTTGTTGTTCGAGCAAATGCAAGCGCATTTTTTGGTTGGCGTATTCCAAGTCGCGTTGAACGCTCTCTTGCTCTCGCTCCATCTCTTCGTAACGTAAATAGCCTACGCTGCTGATAATGGTCAAAAGAAAAATAACCACTGCGCTCATGGGCGCTAACAGGGCCACGCGGTCTTGTCGGTAGGGGGATTGTTTTTTCCACCAAGTCACCCAACTACGTGTCAAAGGCTTTATGAGAAGAGAGATTTTATGAATGAACATCGAGCATGAGTTTAGGGCACTGCCGTCCAAAAAAACACCAACGCAAGGTTGAAATTTCACATTAAGAAATCGATAGGCACTATTTGAAATTTAACGCAAAACATGCGACACTTTCGCAAAATCAATGCACTATCAGGAGACACCATGGCCGCTCAAACCGAACCCTTGCGTACCTTCGCCATCAACGACAGCGACAGCCAAGAAACCCGCGAGTGGCTTGACGCCTTATCTGCCGTCATACAAGCCGAGGGACCTGAGCGAGCCCATTATTTACTAGAGCAACTGCTTGAACATGCCCGTGAAAACAGCATAGACATGCCCTTTTCGGCGAACACGGGCTATGTCAACACGATTGAGCCCGACCAAGAAGAGCGTTGCCCAGGCAATCTCGAAATTGAAGAGCGCTTGCGTGCTTATATGCGCTGGAACGCCATGGCCATGGTGGTGAAAGCCAATCGCCACAACCCTGTAGATGGCGGCGACTTGGGCGGCCATATTGGCTCCTTTGCTTCACTGGCGCATATGTTCGGTGCCGGTTTCAACCACTTTTGGCATGCTGAAAACGAGCATCACGGCGGCGATTTGCTCTACATCCAAGGCCATGTGTCGCCTGGCGTGTATGCGCGGGCTTTTTTAGAAGGACGCTTGACAGAGGAGCAGTTGCTTAACTTCCGCCAAGAGGTGGACGGCAAAGGCTTGTCCAGTTACCCCCACCCCAAGCTTATGCCCGAGTTTTGGCAGTTCCCTACCGTTTCTATGGGTCTGGGCCCGCTGATGGCGATTTACCAAGCGCGGTTCTTGAAATACCTGCATGCCCGAGGCATAGCCAACACCGAAAACCGCAAGGTCTGGGTGTTTTGCGGTGACGGCGAAATGGACGAGGTCGAGTCCTTGGGCGCGATTGGTTTAGCTGCGCGGGAAAAGCTCGACAACCTGATTTTTGTGGTGAACTGTAATTTACAGCGCTTGGACGGTCCGGTTCGGGGCAACGGCAAGATCATCCAAGAGTTAGAAGGTGAGTTTCGTGGCTCGGGCTGGAACGTCATTAAATTGGTCTGGGGCAGCAGCTGGGACCCCTTGCTGGCGCGCGACCATGATGGTGCTTTGCGGCGCATCATGATGGAAACCGTTGATGGTGACTATCAAGCCTTTAAAGCCAACGACGGCGCTTATGTGCGCAAACATTTCTTTGGGCGCGACTCGCGCACTTTAGAAATGGTGGCCAAGATGAGCGACAGCGACATTTGGAACTTGCGCCGAGGCGGGCATGATCCTCAAAAAGTTTATGCGGCCTTTTCAGCTGCGGTGAAGCACCAAGGTCAGCCCACAGTTTTGCTCATCAAAACCGTCAAGGGCTTTGGCATGGGTTCATCTGGCGAGGGCAAAAACACGGTGCACCAAACCAAGAAGCTGACCGACGAAGACATCAAAATTTTTCGCGACCGTTTCAATATTCCCATCCCCGACAGCGAGTTGTCTGAATTGCCGTTTTATAAGCCGGCGGATGACACGCCCGAAATGCGCTATCTACACGAGCGTCGCCAAGCCTTGGGCGGCTATTTGCCCCACCGACGCACCAAGGCAGACGAGCATTTCACCGTGCCCTCGTTGGACATCTTCAAGGCCATCACCGAGCCCACGGTGGAAGGCCGAGAAATTTCCACCACCCAAGCCTATGTGCGTTTTCTCACGCAGCTGTTGCGCGACCAAGCGCTGGGCCCGCGCGTAGTGCCTATTCTTGTGGACGAAGCCCGCACTTTTGGCATGGAAGGTTTGTTTAGACAAATTGGCATTTACAACCCCGATGGACAGCAGTACACGCCGGTCGACAAAGACCAAGTGATGTATTACAAGGAAGACAAAGCGGGTCAGATTTTGCAAGAGGGCATCAACGAAGCCGGCGGCATCAGCAGTTGGATTGCAGCGGCAACGTCTTACTCGACAAACAACCGCATCATGGTGCCGTTTTATGTCTACTACTCGATGTTTGGTTTTCAGCGTGTTGGCGACTTGGCTTGGGCGGCGGGCGACATGCAGGCGCGCGGTTTTTTGCTGGGCGGCACTTCGGGACGCACCACTTTGAATGGCGAAGGTTTGCAACACGAAGACGGTCACAGCCATATCTTGGCGGGCACCATTCCCAATTGCGTAAGCTACGACCCTAGCTTTGCCCATGAGGTGGCGGTCATCATGCAGCATGGCTTAAAGCGCATGGTGGAAATGCAGGAAAACGTTTTTTACTACCTCACGTTGCTCAACGAAAACTACCCCATGCCTGGCCTTGTAGAGGGCACACAAGCGCAGATCATCAAGGGGATGTATCTTTTGCAAGAAGCCGTTGGTGCGAAAAAAATGCCCCGTGTGAATCTGCTGGGCTCGGGCAGTATCTTGCGTGAATCGATTGCGGCGCGCGAGTTGTTGTCTGCCGATTGGGGTGTGGCAGCCCATGTCTGGAGTTGCCCCAGCTTCAATGAACTGGCCCGCGACGGCGCACAAGTTGAGCGCTGGAACCTGATGCATCCCACCGAAAAACCTCAGACCTCCTTTGTGACGCAACAGTTGACTGCGCACGAGGGACCGGTGGTGGCGTCTACCGATTACATGAAGGCCTATGCCGACCAAATTCGCGCTTTCTTGCCAGCGGGGCGCAAATACAAGGTCTTGGGTACCGATGGTTTTGGGCGCAGCGATTTTCGCGCCAAGTTGCGTGAACACTTTGAGATCAACCGCTATTACATTGTGGTGGCGGCCCTCAAAGCGCTGAGCGAAGACGGCACAGTGCCTGCGGCAACCGTGGCGCAAGCGATTCAAAAATACCAATTGCAAGCGGACAAGATCAATCCGCTGCACGCCTAAGGGAGAAGATTTATGGCAATCATGGAAGTAAAGATTCCCGACATTGGCGACTTTGATGAAGTAGCGGTGATTGAGTTGCTGGTCAAGGTGGGAGACAAAGTGCGCGCCGAGCAGTCGCTGATCACTGTGGAGTCGGACAAAGCCTCAATGGAAATTCCGTCCTCGCATTCAGGAGTGATCACCGCCTTGATGGTCAAGCTAGGCGACAAGGTCAAGCAAGGTTCAGTAATAGTCAAGCTTGAGCTGGGTGATGTGGCAGTGTCGGTGGTGGCAGTGCCGGTGGCGGCAGCTGCGCCTTCAGAGCCCGTAGCAACAGTTGCGGCTGCTTTGCCTGCGGTTGTTGTGCCTGTAGCTGCGGTGGCTGTAGCTGCGGTGCCCGTGCATCAACCCACTGCGGTGTTCAGCAGCGATTTGCCGCATGCTTCGCCCTCGGTGCGCAAATTTGCCCGCGAGCTGGGCGTGCCTTTGAACGAGGTCAAGGGCAGTGGGCCCAAAGGACGCATTGGTCTGCAAGACATA
>JABMMR010000247.1 GCA_013205525.1 Burkholderiales bacterium
CTCCTTGCCTTCTTCATCGATCACCGCCACACGGTGCCCTGGGTAGGCGCGGCCCATGCTGCCCGCCCGTGCCGGCCAACCCACGCCGTCAGCGGTGTCGCCATTCATGGCGCAGTTGCCGACGACGTAATTCACCTCGGTCTGGCCAAACATCTCGTTGACCGTCACGCCCAGTTCATCGCGGCAAAAGCCAAACACCGCGTCGCCTACGGCTTCACCGGCGCTCATGATGGCTTGCACATCCAACTGAAACTGCGCCGCCGGATGCGGGTAGGCCTTCATCATGGCTTTCAAGGCCGTGGGAAACAAAAACGTGTGGGTGACACGGTGTTGTTGCAGCAAACCAAACGCCAATTCAGCAGAGAAGCGCCCCGCCCACGCCACGATGGGACGCCCGAAATACAGGCTGGGGAGCAAGGCATCCATCAGGCCGCCGGTCCACGTCCAGTCGGCGGGTGACCACATCACCGCATGGCTGCCCTGAGGCAAACCGGCGTGGTCAATGTGCGAACGGGCGGTGGGTGAAAAACCAAACCAGTTTTGGCTGCAAACAAAACCGCTCAGGTTGCCAATCAGCGCTCGATGAGGAATCAGCGCGCCTTTGGGTGGGCCGGTGGTGCCGCTGGTGTAAATCAACACGGCAGGGTCATGGGCCAAACTGGGGTGCATCGGCCACTCCTGCATGGCCACATTATCTTGTCCATCAAAAGACACATCTCCGCTGCCAGCGTCCATGCCAATGCAACACCGAAGCGCGGGACAGCTGCTTTTCAAATCGGCCAATGTGACAGACGACACCGCGTCCACCACCGCCAGCACCGCTTCGGAATCATGCAAGCGGTATTGAAGCGCTTCGGGGCCAAAGAGTTGAGACAAAGGCATGACCACTGCGCCGATTTGCCATATCGCCATATAAGCCACCACAGTCTCAAAACGCTGGGGCAGCACCACCGCCACGCGGTCGCCCGCTTGAACGCCTTGCTGGGCCAAGACATGGCTCAAAGCATGGGCGGCGGCTTGCAGTTGGGCAAAGCTGTGGGTCAAGGGTGGCGCGTCAGCACGGTGGGTGATGACCGCCACGCGCTTGGCACTGTGGCTATGGCTGGCCCAACGCGCAGCACACGCGTGGGCGATATTGAAATGCGCGGGGACTTGCCAGCGAAATTGCGCCAGCATGTGCGCGTGGTTGTCCAAGAGGTGACGGGTGGTCATGCAAGACATCCTTATGATCTGCACAATGTACCAAGTCCAACGCCCCTCGCTCAGCCGTTTTGTGCCTCTGCGCCACCTGAACTACCACGTGCGCGAATGGGGCACACCTCGCCCCCAACAACTGCCGCTCTTCATGGTGCACGGTTGGATGGATGTCAGCGCCTCGTTTCAATTTGTGATTGACGCGCTTGTTCAAGACCGCCACATCATCGCGCCCGACTGGCGCGGCTTTGGCCTGACCGACCCTGGCGAGGTAGACAACTTTTGGTTCCCCGACTACCTGGCTGACCTCGACGCCTTGATCGACCACTTTCAGCCCGAGGGGCCTATAGACCTTTTAGGCCACAGCATGGGCGGTAATGTGGTCATGCAATACGCTGGCATTCGCCCCACCCGCATACGCCGCCTTATCAATTTGGAGGGTTTTGGACTGGCCACCACCCAACCCGAGCAAGCCCCCACCCGCTACGCCCAGTGGATGGACGAGATGAAGGCTTTGCGCCAAGGCGAAAAGGCCTTGAAAACCTACCCCAGTGCCAGTGCGGTGGCGCAACGTCTGATGAAAACCAACCCACGGCTGGATACGGATAAAGCCGAGTGGTTGGCGCAGCACTGGGCGCGGGCTATGCCCGACGGCGAATGGGAAATTTTGGGTCACGCCGCGCACAAAGTCACCAACGCTCATTTGTTTCGGGTGGAAGAAGTTTTGGCTATGTACCAGCGCATCACCGCACCCGTGTTGAACGTAGAAGCCAGCGACAACAGCATGGACCAATGGTGGAAGGGGCGTTTCACCTTGGCCGAGTACCACCAACGCTTGATGTCGGTGAAGGATGTTCAAAGTGTGACCATTGCCAATGCGGGCCACATGATGCACCACGACCGTCCCCTTGAATTGGCGCAACATATCGAGGCGTTTTTGAACCAGCCATGAGCCAAGTCGATGTGCTGATCATCGGCGCAGGGGCCGCTGGGCTTTTTTGCGCGGGGGTGGCGGCGCAACAGGGCTTGCAGGTGCTGGTACTGGACCACAGCGAAAAAGTTGCTGAAAAAATCCGTATATCGGGGGGTGGGCGCAGCAACTTCACCAACAACGACATCGACCCACGTTCACCGCACAAACATTTTTTGGGCGAAAACTCGCAGTTCGCCCGCAGCGCTTTAAGC
>JABMMR010000248.1 GCA_013205525.1 Burkholderiales bacterium
CCTCGCTGGCCAGCACCCGTGCGCATCACTTGCTCGGTGCCGTCAGGTGGGATTTGGTAAAGGGCTTGGCGCCCGGCATTTTGCTGGGCAGTGCCATGGCCAGTTTGTGGTTGTTTGCGGTTTTAAAAGGTTCTGCGCTTGCCTTGTTCTTTGCCGGCTTTACCGCGTTTTCTGCCACCCAAATGTTGCTGGATAAAAAACCCCAACCTTCACGACACATGCCCGGCCTCGCTGGGCAAACAGCCGTGGGCAGTGTGATTGGTTTGTTGTCTGGTTTGGTCGGTGCAGGCGGTGCGTTTGTCAGCATCCCTTTCATGACTTGGTGCAATGTGCCCATTCGCCAAGCCGTGGCCACCAGTGCAGCCATTGGTTTTCCCGTGGCATTGGCCAACGCCTTGGGCTATGTGGTCAGCGGTTGGAATGCACCGCATAAGCTCGACGGGAGCTTTGGCTATATTTGGTTGCCTGGCTTGGTGGTGATTGGTTTATGCACCATGTTCACCGCCCCCATGGGCGCACGCCTAGCCCATAAGGTGCCCGTACTCAAACTCAAGCGCGGTTTTGCCTTGTTGTTGTTTATGCTCGCAAGCTATATGCTTTACCGCGGCTTACACAGTTAACCCAGCAGCAATTAATGCGCCAACGCCCAAGCCACATGCTCGCGTACCACGTCGCTTTCATGGTCTTGCCAGATGCACAGGGCTTGCCGCAAAGCTTGTTGGTCGGCGGGGCTGAGTGTTTGGCGCAAAGCATTGCCCGCGGCCACTGCTAAATTTCGCAACCACCGCGCATGCCCGATACGGCGAATCGCGCTGCCTTCTGTGAAGCGCAAAAAACTGGCCTCATCCCATTGCAGCAACTGCACCAAGGAGGCGCTGCCCAAGCCATGTCGCTCGTCAAAGTCGGGCAACGGCGAGCGCTTGGCAAATTTGTTCCACGGACACACCAACTGACAATCATCACAGCCATAAATGCGGTTGCCGATAAGAGGACGCAACTCAACAGGAATGCTGCCTGCATGCTCGATGGTGAGGTAGGAGATGCAACGTCTGGCGTCCAGCCTGTAAGGCGCAGTGATAGCTTGGGTCGGACAAGCGCTGATGCACGCACTGCAACTGCCACAATGTTCGCTCTGCACTGGCGTGGGTGCCAAGGCCACATCGACAAATATTTCACCTAAGAAGAAAAACGAGCCGGCCTCACGGTGCAAAACCAAGGTGTGCTTGCCGCGCCAACCCAGGCCACTGCGCACCGCTAATTCGACTTCTAAAACAGGCGCTGAATCGGTGAACACGCGGTGCCCCACTGCACCCAGTTCGGTTTGCAATTTGTCGCTCAGTTGCTGCAGGCGTTGGCGCATGACCTTGTGGTAATCGCGCCCCCGCGCATACACCGACACCACCGCTTGTGTCGGTTGCTGCAAGCGCTGCAACTCGTCGAGTGTCCAATCTTGGGAGACAGTTTTCTCAACTTGTGGCAGGTAATCCATGCGGGCGGTGATGACGCTCAAAGTGCCGGGAACCAACTCGGCGGGTCTGGCGCGGGTAAGGCCGTGACGAGCCATATAAGCCATCTCACCATGGTGTCCTTGGGCCAACCAAGCCAGCAACCCAGGCTCGGCATCCCGCAGATCGACAGGGGCTATGCCAATTTGGGAGAATCCAAGCTGCACACCCCATTCTTGCAGTTGAACCAGCAAGGCCGATTGATTGATGGACACAGATTCCCTTTGAACGAAAAGCCGATTGTAAAAACCCTGCACTGGCCCGACGAGTCCGCTTGCGCGGCCTGCGCCCAAGGCCTGGCCTTGTGTCCTGCTTTGGCGCAAGCCGTGGTCTACCTGCATGGCGATTTAGGTACCGGCAAAACCGCATTCACTCGCTATCTTTTGCAGGCCTTGGGCGTGACGGATCGCATCAAAAGCCCCACCTACGCTGTGGTCGAGCCTTATGAGGTGACCACAGGGGACAAAGTTTTGGCTATTTGGCATTTTGATTTCTACCGCTTCAACCACCCGCAGGAATGGGAAGACGCTGGCTTCAGAGATATTTTTGCCAGCCCTGGCCTGAAGATGTGCGAGTGGCCCGAGAAAGCGCTGGGCCTATTGCCCGCCTCAGATTTGGATATTTTTTTAAGCGTCAACACCGACGCCAGCCGGGATGTTCGTTTGGCATCCAACAGCCCCTTGGGCAACGATTTACTGGCATGAAGACACACCCAGACCAGCACCAAAGACAACGCCGTCAGTTACTTCAAGCCAGTGGCTTGGTTTTGCTTTTGGGCAGGGCGCAATTGGCATGGGGGGCAAACATTTTGGCTGTGCGGGTGTGGCCAGCGGTTGAGTACACCCGTGTGACCATCGAGTCGGATACTTTGCTGAAAGTAACGCACACCTTTGTGGCCAACCCACCGCGACTGGCAGTGGACATTGAGGGCATAGAGCTGAACGCGGCTTTGCGTGAACTGGTGGGCAAGGTGCGCAATGACGACCCGTTTATCACCGGTGTGCGCATTGGCCAATTCACCTCCACCATTGTTCGCTTGGTGCTCGATTTGCGACAACCCGCCAAGCCCCAAGTGTTCAACTTGGCACCAGTTCTTGCGGGTCAATCAACTTTTCAACACCGCTTGGTGTTAGACCTCTACCCCAGCCAAGAGGCCGACCCCTTAGAGGCCTTGATCGCCGAACGCTTGATGGGCGACAAAGCGCCTGCGCCACCGCTGGCCGCATTGCCCAGTGCGCCCGAGCCTGCCAAACCCGCCCCCAGTTTGCCCGCCAAATTACCTGACATGACCGACCGCTTTGCGCTGGTGACGCTGGACCCCGGTCATGGTGGCGAAGACCCTGGGGCGATTGGGCCCAATGGCACACGCGAAAAAGATGTGGTGCTGAAAATTGCCCTGCTTTTGCAAGAGCGTATCAATAAAACCGTGCTCAAAACCCGCCACGGCTTGCTGCCGCTGCGGGCCTTTCTCACCCGCGACGCCGATTTCTTTTTGCCCTTGCATGTGCGGGTACAAAAAGCACAAAAGGTGCAGTCCGATTTATTCATCAGTTTGCATGCCGATGCCTTCTTCACGCCCCAAGCGCGAGGTGCGAGTGTGTTTGCGCTCAGCCAAGGCGCGGCCTCGAGCGCAGCAGCACGCTGGATGGCCAACAAAGAAAACGGCGCAGACGCGATTGGTGGCTTGAACATCAAGGTGCAAGACCAGCATGTGCAACGCGCCTTGCTAGACATGAGCACCACCGCGCAAATCAACGACAGCTTGAAACTGGGCAACGAGATGCTGGGGCAAATTCGACGCGTGGGCAAGCTGCACAAACCGCAGGTCGAGCAAGCGGGTTTTGCTGTGTTGAAAGCCCCCGACATTCCCAGCTTGCTGGTGGA
>JABMMR010000249.1 GCA_013205525.1 Burkholderiales bacterium
CTGCAAGACCAGGGCGTCTTGGCCGAGGTGCGCGCCCGGCAAGTGGTGCTGCTGCGGGCCGACTGGACCCGGCGCGACCCGCAAGTGACCGCTGCCCTGCGCGGGTTGGGCCGCTCGGGGGTGCCGGTGTATGCGCTGTATGTGCCGGGCAAGCCACCTGTTGTCTTGTCTGAAATTTTGAGCGCCAGCGAGGTGCGCCAAGCTTTGGCCCAGCTTTAAGGCGGTGCCTGCGGGCGCTGCAAGCCCTCGCTTTCCCTGAGCCTGCAGGCCGCCTGACTTTCAGGACAACCTGACACAATAATGCCCATGTTTGCGCCCCTCCAAAACGACACCTTCATCCGCGCCTGCTGGCGCCAAGCCACCGACCACACCCCTGTTTGGCTGATGCGCCAAGCCGGCCGCTACCTGCCAGAGTACTGCGCCACGCGTGCCAAGGCCGGCAGCTTCATGGGGCTGGCCACCAACGTGGACTACGCCACCGAGGTGACTTTGCAGCCACTGGACCGCTATCCGCTGGACGCGTCCATCTTGTTCTCAGACATCCTCACCGTGCCCGACGCCATGGGCCTGGGCCTGTCGTTTGCGATGGGCGAAGGACCTAAGTTTGCCAAGGTGGTGCGCGATGAAGCCGCCGTCGATGCGCTGGCCGTGCCCGACATGGACAAGCTGCGCTATGTGTTTGATGCGGTCACCAGCATCCGCAAAGCGCTTAATGGCCGGGTGCCGCTGATTGGTTTTTCCGGCAGCCCTTGGACCTTGGCCTGTTATATGGTGGAGGGTGGCGGCTCTGACGATTACCGGCAGGTGAAAAGCCTGATGTACAGCCGCCCCGACCTGATGCACCGCATCTTGGCCATCAATGCCGACGCAGTGGCCTTGTATTTGAATACGCAAATTAAAGCCGGCGCCCAAGCGGTGATGGTGTTTGACAGCTGGGGCGGGGTGCTGGCCGACGGTGCTTTCCAAGACTTCAGCCTGGCTTACACCCGCCGCGTTCTCTCGCAACTTCAACGCAGCCACGACGGCGTGGTTATTCCACGCATTGTTTTCACCAAAGGCGGCGGTCTGTGGTTGCCCGAGATGGCCGAGCTCGACTGCGAAGTGCTGGGTCTGGACTGGACCGTCAACCTTGGGCGTGCCCGCGCACAAGTGGGTGGCGCGGTGGGAGGTCCAGGCAAAGCCTTGCAAGGCAATATCGACCCGAATGTGTTGTTTGCGCCGCCCGAAGCGATTGCCGCCCAAGTGCGCCATGTGCTTGACAGCTTTGGCAAGCCCCACAGCGACCCGCTCAACAACGGCCCAACCCACATCTTTAACCTCGGTCACGGCATCAGCCAATTCACCCCGCCCGAGCATGTCATCGCCTTGGTCGAAACGGTGCACAGCTACTCCAAAAAGCTGCGCCAAACCGCCTGAAAAGCCAGTTGCTCAAAAAAAATTTTACCCACGCAAACTCAGTTATGCACAAATTTTCGCCGACTGAATAACTAAGGACTTACATCTGAAAAATATTTTAATAGCCTTCAGTTTTTAGGTAAATAATTGATTTATATAGATTTTATGGGCTGCCAATTTTTCGTGCATTGTGTTCAAAGCCTTGATTCTTCGGGCTTGAGACAGCTGAATGACAAACTGTCAACAAAGTTATCCACAGAAATTTGGGATGAGTGCCAAAGCCCCTTGTCAATCAAGGACTTAGCAGGCTTTATGAAGATTTGTCTCAATTTGACGACGCAAATGAGGGCTTGACATGCGGCGGGAAATTTCAGTTTTGGTGCCCACACCGGCTTACAGCCGTTTGTCTGGGCCCTTGACTTATGAAACCGATAGCGATGTACAGCCCGGCTGTTTGGTGCGCGTGCCCTTGGGTCAACGCGACACGCTGGGTTTGGTCTGGCCCCCCACTGCAGATGCGTCATCCCTGTTCTCGCCCCACCCCTTGAAAGCCATTCACTCGGTTTTGGCGGGTATTCCAGCCTTGTCAACAAACTGGTTAAAGCTGATTGACTTTGCCGCCCATTACTACCAGCGTAGCGCGGGTGAATTTGCCATGGCCTGTTTACCGCCGTCCTTGCGCGATCTGAGCGCCCTGCAGTTTGAGCGCAAGCTCGCCCGCCTTAAGCCGGCTGCGCCCGCGCATTTGGAAAAAACGAATGTGCCTGTGCTCACGCCAGAGCAAGCCCACGTCTTGGCCCAACTGGCCCAGCAGCTTGGCCCATTTTTGCTGCACGGCAGCACGGGCAGCGGCAAAACCGAGGTGTATTTGCGGCGTGCGGCCTTGCTGCTGGAAGAATCTCCCCAAGCCCAAGTCTTGCTGTTGGTGCCAGAGATCAACCTCACGCCCCAGTTGGAAGCGCGGGTGAGGCGACGCTTTGCCCATTTGGGCGACAACGCTATCGTGGCCATGCACAGCGGCATGACGCCCGCGCAGCGCCTCAACAGTTGGTTGGCCGCGCATTTGGGCACGGCGCGCATTGTGCTGGGCACACGGTTGGCAGTATTGGCTTCGATGCCCAGTTTGGCGCTGATAGTGGTTGATGAAGAGCATGACCCCAGTTACAAACAGCAAGAGGGGGCCCGCTATTCGGCCCGCGACTTGGCTGTCTACCGCGGCCAACTCGAAGGCGCGCAGGTGCTGCTGGGCTCGGCCACGCCCTCGCTAGAGAGCTGGCACCACAGCCGAGCGGCGGTGGCGGGTCAGCCCGCTCCGCGCTACCAGCGCTTGTCCATGCCCTCTCGGGTGGGCGACAGCGCCCTGCCCTTGCTACGGCGGGTGGATATGAATAACCAGCCCCGCAAGACCTTGATCTCCGCGCCGCTGTTAAGCGCCATGCGCGAGCGACTGGGCAGGCAAGAGCAGGTGCTGGTGTTACTGAATCGGCGCGGCTATGCGCCGGTCTTGCATTGCACCGAGTGCGGCTGGAAAAGCGAATGCCCGCATTGCAGCGCTTACCGCGTTTTTCACAAAGGCGACCGCACCCTGCGCTGCCACCACTGCAGCCTCACGCAAAGCGTGCCGCGCGCTTGCCCCGCTTGCGGCAACCAAGACATAGGCGTGATGGGCCACGGCACGGAAAAAGTTGAAGAGCTGCTGGCCGAACTGCTGGCCGACTTGAAGCGCCCTGACGGCTCGCCTCTGCGCGTGGCGCGCATCGACGCGGACAGCACACGCCTCAAAGGTGAATTGGTGCGCCAACTGGCTGAGGTGCATGAGGGTGAAGTCGACGTATTGGTGGGCACCCAAATGGTGGCCAAAGGACATGATTTTCGCCGTATGAGCTTGGTGGCCGCGCTCAACCCCGATGGCGCTTTGTTTTCTGCCGACTTTCGTGCGCCCGAGCGGCTGTTTTCACTGCTCTTGCAAGCCGCGGGTCGCGCCGGGCGCGACGCCCAACTGAGCCATACCCAAGCCTGTGAGATGTGGGTGCAAAGCTTTCACCCCGCCCATCCTGTGTTTGAGTTTTTAAAGCGCCACGATTTTGCCGGCTTTGCAGCCCAGCAGTTGCAAGAGCGCGAGCAAGCGGGCCTGCCGCCCTTTAGTTTTCAAGCGCTGCTGCGCGCTGAAGCGCGCACACAAACCGCCGCGCAAGATTTTTTGAATGCCGCCAAAGCTTTGGGAGAAATCCGCTTGCCCGCCGCAGGTGGGGCTTTGAGCGTCTACCCCGCGGTGCCCATGAGCATGCAGCGCGTGGCCGATGTGGAACGCGCGCAAATGCTGGTGGAGAGCCAATCACGCAAACACCTGCAACAGTTTTTATCGGCGTGGCAAGATGATTTGCAGCAGCTTCGCACGCAGCACAAAGCAGTGCTGCGCTGGGCCATCGATGTGGATCCGCTGGCGATTTAAAGCGTGGCTGGCTTAAGCTTTGTACCAAGCCACCCATGCAGAAAAACTGGGGAAGGCCAAAGCGGTGGAGAGCAAGATCACCCGCGTGATGCGCGTGCTGTCTGCGCCAAAGCGCTCGGCCAGCAAGGCGGTGTTGCTGGCGCTGGGCAAGGCGGCGACCAGCACCACCGCCATCCAAGCGGTGGGCGTCAGGGGCAAACCCCATTGAATCAAGCCCCAGCCCAAACCGGCTACCCACAGCGGATGCACCACCAGTTTCAACACCACCAGCAAAACATCCACGCCGCCACGCTGCCAATGCCACCAATCGAGCGCAGCAGCCGGCACGGGGCGCGCCAGCAAAGCGCCTATGGTGAACAAGGCCACGGGGGCCGCCGCACCCGCCATCAAGCCCACGGTTTGGGTGAGCATATCGGGCAAAACCCAGGCGTTGGCAGACACCAGCGCACCCAAGCCTATGGCCCAGGTAAGCGGAATACTGAAAACGCTTTTGATGGCCTGCATCAGCGCGCGTCTGGCGCCATGGGTTTGCGCTTGATCTAAGCGCGACAAGGCAATGCACACCGAGCTGGTGAAAAACAAATCAACCACGATGGTGAGGATGGCTGGCCCCACAGCAGCGGGGCCAAACAGGCTCAGCAACAAAGGCAAGCCCATGTAACCGGTGTTGGGAAAGGACACGGCCATGGAGCCAAAAGCTGATTCGTTCCAATTGTGCTGGCGCCGCAGAATCCACATGCCCAACAGCACCATCACGCTGGCGCTGAGGGCGTACAGCAAAGCCACCGAGCCATCGAGCAGTTGCGCCATGGGCGTATTCGCACCAAAGCGAAACAGCATGCTGGGCAGAGCGAAATACAGCACAAAACCGTTGAGCCCAGGAATGGCGGCCAAGGGCAGCCAGCCCCGCTTGGCTGCCAAGTAGCCAGCGAACACCAAGATGAAAAAGGGAAAGGTGACACCCAAGATGGAAAACATGTGGGTTGATTGTCATCGCTATGATGACCGGCTTTGCCGCCTTCGCCTCTTCCACTGTCACCTGCATGTCATCGGACCTGAATTTCCCCCAACTCGAAGCGGTCCACCATGTCAACGGTCCTTGCTTGGTTCTGGCCGGCGCAGGCTCGGGCAAAACCCGCGTCATCACCCACAAGATTGGACATCTGATTCAACTGGGGCTGGCGCCTGAACGCATTGCCGCCATCACCTTCACCAACAAAGCCGCTGCTGAGATGCGCGAACGCGCCAAGCAACTGGTGGGTCGTGAAGCCCAAAAAGTGGTGATTTGCACCTTCCACGCCTTGGGTGTGCGCATGTTGCGGCAAAACGGCGAGGCGCTGGGATTGAAAAACAATTTCAGTATTTTGGACACCGACGACGTGACCTCCATACTGAAAGACGCGGGCGGCACCACCGACGCGGCCACCGCCCGCCAATGGCAATGGGCCATCAGCTTATGGAAAAACCAAGGCCTGAACGCCGCCATGGCCGATGCCCAAGCCAGCAACGACAACGAGCGCATCACCGCACGCATCATGGCGCGCTACGAAGAACGCTTAAGCGCCTACCAAAGCGTGGACTTTGACGACCTGATTGGCTTGCCGCTCAAACTCTTGCAACAACACACCGATGTGCGAGCGCTGTGGCAGCAGCAAATGGGCCATGTGCTGGTGGATGAATACCAAGACACCAACGCCACCCAGTACGAGGTGTTGAAGCTCTTAGTGGGTGAGCGAGCGCGCTTTACCGCTGTGGGCGACGACGACCAGTCCATCTACGGTTGGCGTGGTGCGACTTTGGACAATTTGCAGCGCTTGCCGCAAGACTTTCCCGCCTTGAAGGTGGTCAAGCTCGAGCAAAACTACCGTTCCACTTCGGCCATTTTGCAAGCCGCCAACAATGTGATTGGCCCCAACCCCAAGCTGTTCCCCAAAACCCTGTTTTCTGAGTTGGGCGCGGGTGAACCGGTGCGGGTGATAGACGCCGACAACGAAGAGCACGAGGCCGAGCGCATCGTGACGCGCATACAAATCTTGCGCGCGGGCAACGACACCGGCGAGGGTGTCAATCAGTTTCGCGCTTGGAAAGATTTTGCGGTGCTCTACCGCGCCAACCACCAGTCGCGGGTGCTTGAGAAAGCCTTTCGTAAAGCCGCCATCCCCTACAAGGTGTCAGGGGGGCAGAGCTTTTTCGATCGTGCCGAGATTCGCGACCTGTGCGCGTGGCTGCGCTTGCTGGTCAACAACGATGACGATCCGGCATTTTTGCGATGCGTCACCACGCCCAAGCGCGGCATTGGCCACACCACCCTGCAAAAACTGGGCGAGTTTGCCAACCAGTACCGCTGCAGTTTGTTTGAGGCGGTGTTCAGTCATTCTTTGATTGCTGCTTTGCCCCAGCGCGCGGTCGACAGCCTGCAAGCCTTTGGCAACGAGATCAATGATTTGCAATACCGCGCTCGCCACACCCAAGGCGCTGAAGCGGCGCTGGCTTTACTTACCCAGTGGCTCAAAGATCTGGACTACGAAAAGCATTTGTACGACGCCGAGGAAAGCGAAAAAATCGCCGCCGCACGGTGGTCCAATGTGATGGATTTCATCGACTGGATGGCCAAGCGCTGCGCTGGCGAAGCCGACGACGCTGCAGGCGTGAGCCTCATGGGTGAAAGCAAAACCTTGTTGGAGGTGGCGCAAACCATCGCTCTCTTGTCAACCTTGAGCGAGCGCGAAAAAGACCAAGACGTGGTCACCCTCTCTACCCTGCATGCGGCCAAAGGTTTGGAGTGGCCGCATGTGGCCATGGTGGGCGTCAACGAAGGTTTGTTGCCCTTCAAGCCCGAAGAGAAGGGCGTGAGCCTGCAACAAGACGCTTTGAACCTCACGCGTATTCAGGAAGAGCGCCGCCTCATGTATGTGGGCATCACCCGCGCCCAGCGCAGCTTGGTGGTGAGTTGGAGCCGCAAACGCAAAAAGGGCCGCGAGATGGTCAGCGCCCTGCCGAGTCGATTTATTGCGGAAATGGCGCTCAACACCGCCACCACCAAAGATGATCCGCGCGAAAAACTGCGCGCTCTGCGTGCCGAGTTGGCGCTCCGGGTGCAAGCCGAAAAATCGGAACAATCGGGGTCAGATCCCGATTAATTTGGCGATGCGCTAACCTTGGCGCTTGTACTGCTTTTATAAAGGCTTGGGCCATGTCAGTTCACCCCCTGCATACTTCTGCCAGCGATGCCGTGTGGCAAGCCAAAGTCCATCTGGCTGGCGCTTTGCGCTTGGCAGTGCTCGATGGCTTAGAAGAAGGCATAGACAACCACTTCACCATGACCGTGCCGGGCCGTGACGATGCCTACTTGGTACTTCCGTTTGGCAAGCATTGGTCCGAGGCGCGCGCCAGCGACATGCTGGTGTTCAACGAAGCAGGTGAGACTTTAGAGGGCGAGGGCATGGTTGAGTTGTCCGCCCAATGCATTCATGCGCCGCTGCACCGCTTGACGGGCGCCCAAGTGGTTTTGCACACCCACCAGCCTTGGGCCACCGCACTCAATATGCTGCAAGACAATCGGCTGCTGCCTGCCAGTCAAACCGCGGCGTTTTTTCACAATCGCATTGCCTACGACCACACTTACACCGGTTTGGCTAAAACCTTGAGCGAAGGCCAACGCTTGGCCGGCATCTTGCAAGACAAGCAAGTGCTGTTCTTGAAAAACCATGGTGTAGTGAGCGTAGGCAACACGGTGGCGCAGGCCTACCGGCGTTTGTACAAGCTGGAGAAAGCCTGCCAAACCCAACTGCTGGCCATGGGCAGTGGGCTTCCATTGCAGGTCTTGGGCGAAGAAGTGATTGCCGAGGTTTTGCAACGCGCACCCGCTGACCGCCATCCCGTGTCTGAGCGCGAGCGCTTGTACTTTGCCGCCATGCTCAGAGTACTCGACCGCGTCAACCCGGGTTACGCCGACTAAACCACCCGCAGCATGGGTTTACCACCCTTTAACGCGGCACATGCGTATCTAACGCAGTCAGGCAGAAAAGTAAAACTGCCTTATTTGGTGCAGAGTTTTTGTATCAACTCGGCATCCGTGCTGCCCGCTGCAACGGTGGTGAAGCGCAAGGGCGTTTCATAGCTGTTCAACACTTCCCCACTGGCGTCTTTGCCGGCAAAGCGCATCACTTGGGCGTTGGCCAACTTGCCACTTGCACAGTCCACCGTGGTGAGCGCCTTTTCAGAAGAAATTTCTTTGCCTTCCAAGTTGGTCAAAGGCTTGGCAAAGTTGGTCAGGCGCCATACCGTGATACGCGAGCCTTCTTTGCTAAGTGCGTCGTCATACAACACCTGCGACTCGGGCGTGTTGGCCAAACTGACCCACGCGGCCTGCGCAGTCGGCACAAGGACAAGCGCCAAAGCGGCGCAAAGAAAGGTGGTTTTCAATTGAGTTTGCGTGGTTCGCCAAAGTCACCCACCTGAGGAAACAAAAAGGTGGTGCTGCTGGGTCCTATGCCCATGATTTGCACAGTGGCACCTTCGGTGCCTGCGCCATCGTAGTGAACAGCGCCTGCGGGATGTTGCATATAAGTGCCAGCTGCTAAAGGCTGTGTGGCCTGCGGGTCCCAAGAGTCGTCTGTACCGGCTTTCCACGTGCCTTGAAGCACGGTGATGTAGCGGTCTTCGCGGTGGTAGTGCGGCGCGCTCATGATGCCTGGCGGAAAAATTACTCGAATGACGTAAGGGCCGGGCTTGGAGGGGTCGCCCGAGATCACCGCAAACTTCACGCCCTTGCCGGCGTCTTTCCAAGTGATGTCACTGGGCTTGACCACGGGGAAAGGTTTATCGGTGGTTTGCGCATAGGCATTCAGCGACATTACGCAAAGCGCTGTCAGGGTCAAGCAAAGATGGTGAAAGCGCCGCATGGTGTGTTCCTTGTGTGAGGTGCACTGATCTTAATATGCCTAAATGATAGTTATGACGCCCTGCTTATCATTAAACTCTGCTGATGACCGAACTGCCCCTTATTGATAAAGAGCTCTTTCACCGACCAGAGCTTGACCGGCTTCAAGCGAATGCCCGCTTAAACCATCCACCGAAAATACTGTTTTTATATGGCTCACTCAGAGAACGATCCTTCAGTCGCCTGTTAGCCGAAGAAGCCCAAAGGATAGCTGAAGCGATGGGCTGTGAGACACGCTTCTTTCATCCCACGGGGTTGCCGCTGGTTGATGATGCCCCTGAAACACATCCCAAAGTTGTTGAGCTCAGAGAGCTTGTGCAATGGGCTGAAGGCATGGTGTGGAGCAGCCCCGAGCGTCATGGTGCAATGACAGGGCTAATGAAGTCTCAAATAGATTGGATACCGCTGAGCATGGGTGCGGTAAGACCCTCTCAAGGCAAGACGCTGGCTTTGTTGCAAGTAAGCGGCGGCTCGCAGTCTTTTAATGCCCTCAATCAAATGCGTGTGTTGGGCAGATGGATGAGGATGATCACGATTCCAAATCAATCGTCCGTGCCCAAGGCGTTTTTAGAGTTTGACGACAACAATCGAATGAAGCCTTCGGCCAATTACGATCGCGTAGTTGATGTCATGGAAGAGTTGGTTAAATTCACTTTGTTGACTCGATCAGTTTCAAGCTATTTAACTGACCGCTACAGCGAGCGAAAAGAGACTGCCGAGGAACTGTCCAAACGGGTTAACCAAAG
>JABMMR010000024.1 GCA_013205525.1 Burkholderiales bacterium
GAGTTGCTGCAAAACTTCGCATTTCCTGGCAATGTGCGCCAGTTGGAAAATATCTGCCATTGGCTTACCGTGATGGCGCCAGCGCAAGCCATAGAGCCCAAAGATTTGCCGCCTGAAGTGCTGATGAGCGAACACCCTCTACCTTCGCAAGCCGTCAGCGTTGTGTCGCCTGCAACGTCTGCCAACCAAGTACCAACCAAACCTGTGGTGCTCAACGCACCCAGCGAAAACTGGCAAGCCGGTTTGGAAGCCGAGGCCATGTCATTGTTGGCGTCTGGGCGGGTCGATGTGTGGGATGAAATGACGCGACGCTTTGAAGCTTCCCTGATTCAAACCGCTTTGGCACACACTCGGGGAAGGCGCATTGATGCGGCCCACAAACTGGGTATTGGCCGCAACACCATCACCCGCAAAATTCAAGAGTTGGGCCTAGAGTAAAACCCAGTATCAAGGCTTGGGCGGGGCTTCGGGCGTGGGCAATTTGCAATCGGTGTTGCCATAGGTTTGAAAGCAGCTTTGCTGGGCGCAACTGCGTACATAGTCGTTGCGCCCTCTAAGGTTCAAGTCTATGGTTTCCAAGCGCGGCATGGCCATCAACGGCATCAAAGTGCATTCGCTTCGCACTTGGTCTTTGCCATCTTTGTCTTTGTAAAAGATTTGCTTACATTTGTTCATAAAGGGCACGGGGGGTAACTCGTACACCCAGCGCTGCTCGGTGGCAACAGGAAATATTTGCAGCGCCGCCATCGTGCATTGCGCCTCGGCCGCCTTCCATTGCTCAGTAGCGCAACCGGCCAAGGCCAAGAGCGCAATTAATTGGAATCTGACCCCGATTAATTTCATAAGCTGACCACCACCGGAGTGTGGTCGCTGGGTCGCTCGTTTTTGCGTGGGGCTTTGTCGATGACGCAGGCGCTGACGCTTTTCACCAGTGCCGAGGACACCAAAATATGGTCGATGCGCAGGCCTCGGTTACGTCTGAAAGCGAACTCGCGGTAGTCCCACCACGAGTAGCTTTTGGGCGCTTGCTCGAACAACCTGAAAGCATCGGTGAGACCTAAGTCGAGTAAGGCTTTGAAGTGGGCGCGTTCTTCATCCGTGCAATGTATGGTGCCAGCCAAGGCCACAGGGTCCCACACGTCCAAGTCGTCCCAAGTGATGTTGTAGTCGCCCATCAACACCAGCTTGTCGTGGCGTGTGAGCTCGTCTTTGATGAAGGCTTGCAAGGCGTTAAGCCAGTTCATTTTGTAGACAAACTTGTCGCTGTCAGGCGCTTGTCCATTAGGGAAATACGCGCCCACCACGCGCACGCCGTTGACGGTGGCGGTGATCACACGCGCCATCTCGTCGGCAAAGCCTGGGATGTTGTGCACCACCTCGGTGATGGGATGCTTAGCAATCAGCGCCACGCCGTTGTAAGTTTTTTGGCCAAAGAAAGCCACTTGGTAGCCAGCGGCTTCAATTTCGGCTTTGGGGAATTTATCGTCGGTGGTTTTGGTTTCTTGCAAAGCCAGCACATCCATGCCGCCATGCTCGGTTTGTGCTGACAACCACTCTAGAACCTGCGCCAAGCGCACGGCCAGCGAGTTGACGTTCCAGGTGGCGAGTTTCATTTACGCTCCAAAGTCACCACACTGTAAGCCAGACCTTGGGCTGACATGTGTTGACTGCGTTGGGTCTCGACCCACTCGGCGCCCAAGGTGGGTGCAAACGCATCGCCTTCGAAGTCGTCGTCAATCTCGGTGACCACCACTTGCGAGGCCATTGGCAAGGCTTGGGCGTACAACTGTGCGCCGCCAATCAACCACACCACTTCATCTGGCGGGAACATGGCCAGCGCCGCTTGGAAAGAGGTCACCACCGTGGCACCGAGTGCAGGGTAGCCGGCTTGTCTGGACACCACCACATTTTTGCGCCCAGGCAAAGGTCGAAATTTCTCAGGGATGGATTCCCAAGTGATGCGCCCCATCACCACCGCTTGGCCCAAGGTGGTGCGTTTGAAATGCGCCAAGTCTTCAGGCAAATGCCAGGGCAAGTCGCCGTTTTTACCAATCACGTTGTTGCGCGCGCGAGCGTAAATAAGGTGCAGAGGCATTACACCGCCACCGGTGCTTTGATGCCAGGGTGGCATTGGTAGTCACGCACCTCGAAGTCTTCAAACTGGTAGTCGAAGATAGATTCGGGGCGGCGATTAATGTGCAACGTGGGCGCGGGAAAGGGCGAGCGCGACAGCTGCAACTCCACCTGTTCTTGGTGGTTGCTGTAAATGTGGCAGTCGCCGCCGGTCCAAATGAAGTCGCCCACCTCGAGGTCGCATTGCTGCGCCACCATGTGGGTGAGCAACGCGTAACTGGCGATATTGAACGGCACGCCTAAAAAGATGTCTGCGCTGCGTTGGTACAGCTGGCAACTCAGTTGGCCCTTGCCACCCGCAGAGGTGGGTGGCGCCACATAGAACTGGAAGAACGCATGGCAAGGCATCAAGGCCATTTTGTAGAGGTCGGCCACATTCCAAGCGCTGACGATGATGCGGCGTGAATCGGGGTTGGTTTTTAAGGTTTTGATGACCTCGGTGATTTGGTCGATGTGCCCGCCTTCGGGGGTGGGCCAACTGCGCCACTGCACGCCGTAGACCGGCCCCAAATCGCCGTCCGCGCGTGCCCACTCGTCCCAAATCGTGCAACCACGCTCGGTCAACCAATGATTGTTGCTCGAACCCGTGAGGAACCACAGCAACTCGATGATGATGGATTTCAGGTGCACCTTTTTGGTGGTGACCAGCGGAAAACCTTGGCGCAAATCGAAACGCATTTGGTGGCCAAACACGCTGCGCGTGCCGGTGCCGGTGCGGTCGGACTTTTCAACGCCTTGTGTGTACACATGGCGCATGAAGTCTTCGTAGGGGGTGGGGATGGGGTGGGGGGCAGGGGAATGCATGGGGGGAGATTTTAAAGGTCGCTCTAGGCTAGTTAAAGTCATCCTCTTTTTGATGCTTGATTCTGGCAATGGTGATGTCACCGTTGGGTAAGTGTCTGAATCGGGCTATGTAGCCGCTGCTGCCGAAATCAATGATGGCTTCACGCTGGTACATCTTGCCCTCCACGGGGCGGAATCGTTCTGGCATGACGGCTATTTTGTTAAGTGCATCACGCACAACAGCGATGGCTCGCTTGGCAACATCTTTGTCTTGTGTGGCCAAGAAGTCATGAAGCCTTTGCAGGACTGCTATGGATTTCGCTGAATACTTTACGGATGGCATAGGGGCGGGGGCAATTCTTTATCCGTTCCCCATGAATCTACCCACGCCATGACCTCATCAGGGGTGGCGTGCAAACCAGTTTCGTCGAAATGCTTGAGGGCGGCATCGCAGCTTTCTTGCCATGCATATTCACGCTCTTGTTGTTCAATAAGTTGGTTAATTGCCTCAGTGGCCAGCGCATGGGGACTGCGCTTTTGCCGCTGGGCGATGGCTTTGAGTTTTTCCCGCGCAGTGACATCGATTCGGATAGACATGGGGACAGTGGTTGAAGTCATAGAATTTGGCTTAATAAGTTACTTTGTAGTGCAAAGTATGGTAACTCACTACAGGTAAGCGAGTTTTAAGATCCAGAACACTAAATGTGGAAGTTAGCAGATTATAATTTTAATAGTTTAAATATATTCTCTATGGTTTCAAGGTGATGGGACAACTGGCCCAACCCGCTATGTGCTGGGCCAGCCATTGGCTGCAAAGATGATGATCAGTGGTGTTAGCTGGTTTGCCAAGGATTTGCCAGCCGCAAGTACATCGTCATCAATTTCAAGGGTGGTACGCATGACTTGTTGTATCTGATGTAAAAGCATCAGATGTATGTTTTCGGCTGTTGCGATTAAGCGTCTTAGACAATCTATAAATTTATAAAATTTATCAAAAATTCTACATAGGTGATAATACCAAAGTAGGTTCATATTTCTCAGCTGGTGGTGACGGCTTTATCGGTTCTTTTCAGGGTGCCTATGGAATGGAATTGTCCAGTTCCTCGGTTCTGGGATTTGGTTTGACTTATGCCGCGGGCAAAAGCAAATCTGGTAACTCCACAGATGATGACGGTTCGACGAATGATATTGCTATCAAAAGTCAATATTCACTTTATTTAGAACCCGGTGCCCTGTTGAGCGACAACACCTTGCTTTACGGAAAAATTTCTATCGAAAGAGGAAAGTTTTCAGCTACATCAAGCGTTCCGGCTGATAGTTTAAGCAAATCCATCAGCGGAACAGGCTATGGTGTGGGCATGCGCCATATGTTGGACAAAACCAAATTTCTCCAAGTTGAATTGATGAAAGTTGGCTATAAATCATTCCTGGCCTCAGACAATACCACTGATATCAAGTCTTCCACCACCTTGGGCACCATCGGTATTGGCATGAAGTTTTAAGCTTCAAACCATCCTTAAAAAATCCACCTCAGGGTGGATTTTTTTTCGCCAACACCCTTCCCGGGTTCATCAAGTTCTGCGGGTCCAGCGCCTGCTTGATGCTTTGCATGAGTTGCAGCGCCACAGGGTCTTTGTAAAGGTGCAGCGTGCCGGCTTTCAAACTGCCCACACCGTGCTCGGCGCTGATGGAGCCGCCAAAGCGCATGACCGCCTCGTAGACC
>JABMMR010000025.1 GCA_013205525.1 Burkholderiales bacterium
CTGTGATATTGCTCACGCCAGCCGAGCAAGAAGAGCGGGCCAACCAAGAACAAGCCATGTCCGACAGGTATAAGGGCCATGAATCTGAGCTGGCGCGTCGCAGCCGTGCGGCGCAAGAAGAAGCTGAGCGCATAGCCCGTGCGGCCCAAGCCTTGGCAGATATTGAAGCTGGCGTGGAAGAAGATGATGGCGATGATGAGCTGAAAAAGATGCGCGAAGAGATGAAGAAAAAGAAAAAACCGGCTATTCCTGCCGAGCTGTTACAGGGCAACAGCTACGAAGACAAACTCATGGTGGTGCGTTTTGTGGCCGAGCAAGAGCAAAGCCGTGTGGCAAATAGCATTCGCTCCATGATTCAAATCTAAATGGCCCACATGATTGATTTCGCCGCCGAAGTAGACCAAAGCCTCTCAGGTCTGCGTACCCCACAGCCGCAACGCAGCGGTACTTTGGTGCGTTTGGTCGGCATGACTTTGGAAGCGCGCGGCGTGATGGCGCCTTTGGGCGCTTGCTGCGAAGTGGTGGGACGACACGGCCACCGTGTGGAAGCCGAGGTGGTGGGTTTCAACGACAAGGTTTTGTTTTTGATGCCTTTCACCGAGCCTGCAGGCGTGGGCCCAGGCGACATGGTGCGCGTGCTCAGCAATTCGTCTTTGGTGAGCTTAGGCCCCGAACTCTTGGGGCGTGTGATCGATGGTCGCTGCCAACCTTTAGACGGCAAACCGGCGCCCGTGTGCAAAGACTTGCTCAGCCTCTTGGGTCGACCCATCAACCCGATGGAGCGCGGCCCAATCAACAAAATTTTGGATGTGGGCGTCAAAGCCATCAATGGCATTCTCACGCTAGGGCGTGGCCAACGGCTGGGCTTGATCGCCGGCTCGGGCGTGGGCAAAAGTGTGTTGTTGGGCATGCTCACGCGTTTCACCAAAGCAGACATTGTCATCATTGGTTTGATTGGCGAGCGCGGCCGCGAGGTGCAAGCCTTTATTCAAGAGTCTTTGGGCGAAGAAGGTTTGGCCAAGTCGGTCGTGATTGCCGCACCTGCCAATGTGTCGCCGGTGTTGCGCTTGAAAGCCACCCACTTGACCCATGTCATCGCAGAATATTTCCGCGACCAAGGCAAAGACGTGCTGATGCTGTGCGACAGCTTGACGCGTGTGGCCCATGCGCAGCGCGAGATTGGCTTGGCCATTGGCGAGCCACCCACCGCCAAAGGTTATCCGCCCTCGGTGTTTGGTTTGTTGCCCAATTTGATTGAGCGCGGCGGCGTTGGCCGCCATGGTCACGGCTCCATCACAGCTATCTACACCGTGCTGGCCGAAGGTGATGACGCGGCCGACCCGATTGTCGACATCGCCCGCGCCTCTTTAGATGGACAAGTGATGTTGTCGCGCAAACTGGCCGACTCGGCGCATTACCCCGCCATCGATTTGACAGGTTCTATTTCGCGTTTGATGCAAACCTTGCTTAGCAGTGAAGATTTGAAGTTGTCCAATAAACTGCGCCGTCTGTGGTCTTTGTACCAGCAAAACGTCGACTTGATTCAAGTCGGTGCGTATGAAAACGGCTCCAACCCCGAGTTGGACGAAGCCATACGATTGAACGACCGCATTGTGAATTTTTTGCGCCAAGACATGCACATCAGCGAAGATTATGATGCCACCCGTGCCCAATTACGTGCGTTGCTGAGCCAGTAAAGAAAGAAAACACTATGCAAGTACGCAGCTGCTGGTCGGTGTTGACCAAAAAAGCCAAGGACGAAGAAGAGACGGCACAAATTGCCTTGGCGCAAGCTGCCAAAAAGGTCCAAGACTTGGAAGCCAGTTTGGCGCGTATGAACACCTTGCTGCAAGAGTACAAAGACAAGGCGCTCACAGCACAAGCGAGTTTGCACAGCATGGCGCAGACGGCCAACAGCCGTCAATTTATTTTGCAGTTGCAAGACCTTGTCTCACGGGTTGAACAAGACAAGATCCAAGCTTTGGCCGCGTATGAGCGAAACAAATTGGGCTTGACCCAGGCCACCCACCAGCGCATGAAAATGGAAACCATGCAGGAAAAAGATGCGCAAACCGTAAAAACCTGGGAACGCAAACGCGATCAAAAAGAGATGGACGCTTTGGGCCTGACCCTCTTTAACCTCAAGGCTTAACCCAGCCCGCTTCCAGCCAGTGCCAGTAGTTGGGTTTGAAAGCCCAGGGCATGAGCGTAGTCTGCGTATGCGGCGCAAACACTGTGGCAGTTGCATGGTCTAGCCAAACACCTTGGGCATTGATTTGGGTCAGCAAGTTTTGCGCAGCGGTACTCAAGAGCTGTTGCTGGCCATTTATTTCCACTTGCGCCGTGTCTTCATCGGCTTCATCTAAACGGCGAAAAGCATGGGTTTGCATAGCGGGCAAAGCCATGGCTGTGTCCACAGACCCCGAATACACATCATGCAAACTGCCCCAAGCGCGGCCTTGCAACAAGCGTTTGAGGTGAGCCAACTGGCGCTGTGCAATCTCTTCGTCGCCCAGCCTGACCTTGACCTGTCCCAGCACATTGTCAAACCACACACAGGCCTGAGGGTGCTCACGCAGTATTTTGGGCAAACCCGCAACCGCGTCTTGCCGATGAAAGCGCAGTGCAATAGCGTGGTCACGCAGCACTTTGCCATGGCGCAAACCAAACAACAGCGGCACCAAGGGGTCGATGTCATACACATCGATTTGCTTGAAGCGGGCGAGCCATGGGGTGGGCAACATCCATCCCGCGCTGGGGCCTATAAGCAACAAATGGCTTTGCTTGAGCTCTATGCCCGCCAAAAATTGGGCAATGCACTCTCGGGTGGTGAGCCAGCGGTTCAATGAGCGCAGCGCATGCACATGCCAATGGATGCCGCCGGTACCACCGGCATGGACCAGATCCCGAATCCAACTGGCCCAAGGCAAGTGGGCTGTGACTTTAGTGTTCACACACCGCCTTGAACATGGTGACCACGGTTGTGTTGTGCGCAAAGCGTCAAGGCTGTCAGGCTCAGGCAGACAAGGAATTTGTGGGAGTGGGTTAGATTTTTCATGAATTGAAGCTTCTACAGTAGATAATAGGCCACCATGCCAAACCAAGACTGGGTTCAGTATTCTCTCAGTATGACATTCGTCTTGTTGCTGTTGGCGGCAGTCCTTTGGTGGCTGTCGCGTCGCAACAAGGGCTTTCTTCTCCCTGTTAGTAAACGCCGTATTCAAATTTTAGAGGCCTATCCTATGGGCTTGCGGCACAAACTTTTACTGGTACAGGTCGACTCTCAAAGAATGCTGTTGTCGGTCAGCCCCAACGATATTCAAAATCTGCACGCTTGGCCTGCAGATTCTTCACCCCCCTTTGAGCAAGGTGTTTCCGATGCGCACTAAACATGCTTGGTGGTGCTTTGCACTGATGCTGCTGGTCTTGGTTCTGCCCGATCTGGCTTTGGCCCAAGGCTTGCCCTTGGTGACGGTCAACAGCGGCAAAGCCGGTCAGCAGTACAGCATGACGCTGCAACTGCTGGGCTTGATGACGGTGCTCACCGTGTTGCCGTCTTTGTTGTTGATGATGACCTCGTTTGTGCGCATCATCATCGTCTTGTCCATCCTGCGCCAAGCGCTGGGCACAGGGCAAACGCCGCCCAACACTGTGTTGGTGGGATTGGCTTTGTTTTTAACCCTGTTCATCATGTCGCCGGTATTTGACGAGGTGTACACCAATGCGATAGCGCCATATATGAATGGCGCTTTGGCCTTTGACAAAGCCTTGGCGGTGGCCGAGGTGCCGGTGCGCAATTTCATGATGCTGCAAACCCGCGAAGACGATATTGCCATGTTCATGCAAATTGGCCAGAAAAAAGAAATCGCCAGCGCAGCCGATGTGCCTTTCACCACCTTGGTGCCCGCTTTCATGACCTCGGAGCTAAAAAGCGCCTTCATGATCGGCTTCATGATTTACATCCCGTTTGTGGTTATAGATTTGATTGTGGCCAGCGTGTTGATGTCCATGGGCATGATGATGCTCTCACCCATGATCATCTCTATGCCATTCAAGTTGATGTTGTTTGTGTTGGTGGACGGTTGGACCCTGGTGATGGGTTCACTCGCGGCAAGTTTTATTTACAAGTGAGGCAGCAATGGATACAGCCACGGTGATCGATTTAGGGCGGCAAGCTTTGTGGATGACCATACTGATTTCTGCGCCCATGTTGTTGGTCGCTTTGATTGTGGGTTTGATCATCGGTATTTTTCAAGCGGCAACTTCTATCAACGAGCAAACTTTGAGTTTCATCCCTAAGCTGGTGGCGATTGGATTAACGGCCGCTGTTTTTGGCAGCTGGATGATCAACAGCTTGGTCGACTACACCAAAATTTTGTACGGTCGCATACCTGGTTTGTTTGGCTAAGCGCTGATGAATATCGAGATGCTTAATTTGTTAGACAAGTTTTATGCCTTGGTCTGGCCTATGCTGCGCATCTCAGCTTTTTTGGCTTTTGCTTCTATCTTTTCGATTCGCGCCGTCAGCCTGCGCATACGCTTGTCTATCTCTATTGTGCTAGCGGTGTTTTTATCTTTGCACTTGGACATCCCGCGGATTGACCCCGCCACGGCTGAAGGCCTCAAAGAAATTGTGAACCAGTTGTTTGTGGGCTTGGTCATGGCCTTGATCATGCAACTCGCCAGCGCCAGCATTGTGGTTGCGGGTCAAGCGGTGTCGGGTTCCATGGGTTTGTCTATGGCCAATATGATTGACCCCTCGTTTGGTAATGTCCCCGTCATTTCGCAGTTTTTCACCATCCTTGGCACCTTGGTGTTTTTGTCCATTGGCGGGCACTTGATTGTTTTTGGTTTGCTGCTGGAGTCTTTCACCTTGTTCCCGATTGGCAAGAACTTGTTGACACAAGACTTGCTGGGCAAGGTCACCGCTTGGGGCGCGCTGATGTTTGTCGCGGCCCTTTTGATCTCTTTGCCAGTGGTCATTACCTTGTTGTTTGTCAATATTGGTGTGGGTTTTATCACCCGCGCAGCACCCAGTTTGAATATTTTCTCGGTGGGCTTGCCGGCTTTGCTGATTGCGGGTTTTGTGATGCTGTGGTTGTCTATTCCCAGCGTGATCCAACGCATCACTTGGCTGTGGGTGCAAACCTTTAGCCAGATGCGCAGCTTATTAACAGGCGGTTGACGGCATGGCTGACGACTCCTCAGAACGCAATGAAGAACCCACCGCGCAGCGACTGAAAAAGGCGCGTGAAGAAGGGCAGATCGCCCGCTCAGTGGAATTGTCGACCGCTGCGCTTTTGGTCACGGCCACCCTGTTTTTCAGTTTGGCAGGTGGTTATATGTTCAGCCGCTTAGGCGCTTTGTTTACAACGCAGCTGCAGTTTGACCGCAAGGTGATGGACAAAGCCGAGTTGCTGCCCGCCATCTTTTTTCAATCGGTGCTCGATGGCTATAGCTTGATCTTGCCCGTGATGATTTTGTTGGCGGTGGTAGCCGCTCTCTCTACCGTTCTGAGCGGCGGCTTGGTGTTTTCTTTGGGTATGCTGGCCCCTAAATTCAGCAAGCTCAATCCCCTGTCGGGACTCAGCCGGATGTTTGGTACCAAAGCCTTGATTGAGTTGGTCAAGTCGATTTTGAAGTTTGGCCTGATCACTTTAATTTTGTGGATCTCGGTCTCCAACAACATTGAAGATTTGGTGACGCTTAACCGCTTGGATTTGGGAACGGCCGTCAAGCACGCAGGCACCATGCTTTTGGATGCGTGTTTTTGGATGAGCATGGGCTTGGTGTTGATTGCCTTGCTTGACGTCCCCTTGCAGCAGTACCAAGTCAACAAAAAACTCAAGATGACCCGCCAAGAGATCAAAGATGAGATGAAAAACTCAGAAGGTCGCCCCGAGGTTAAGGCCACCATTCGCCGGCGTCAGCGAGAGATGGCCAACAACCGAATGATGGCCAAGGTCAAGGATGCCGATGTGGTCATCACCAACCCGCAACATTTTGCGGTCGCGTTAAGTTATGACCCCAACTCCGATGGCGCGCCTACTTTGATTGCCAAGGGCACGGATGAATTGGCCAAGCGCATTCGCGAATTGGCCAAGGACGAGGGGGTGTATATCTTCGAGGCCCCCGAGTTGGCCAGAGCCTTGTACTTCACCACCAAGCTGGATGAACCCATCCATGAGGCGCTCTACCATGCGGTGGCCCAAGTGATTGCCTATGTGTTTAGCCTGAACCAGTCTTATGCCGCGGGTGAGGGCGTCATCAAGCCCACTTTGCGAATACCTGACAATATGCGCTATGACGAAAATGGTTTTCTCTTTCAATAATGAGCCCCAGAAAACAAATCGACCATGAGTGATTTTTACCAAAGTCCGGCAGACAAACTGCGGTTTGAGATTTTGCTCAAGTCCTTAAGAGAAGGGCGGTTGAATTTAGCCATTCTGGGCGATGACGAGGTGGCGCTCACCTATTACGGCAGGCGCATCTTTCAACATCTCAAAGAGCAGGGCGAGCAGCATGTGGAGTTGTGGACCTCGGCCGACTCTGAAAAACTGGTCGACCGCTTTAACGAAATACTCTCCGAACTCACGGTTGACCAAGCGGTAGACAAGGGCAACAAGGCCGCCCCCAAGCGCTTCATGATCTTTCCCGACACCCAAGCCATACAGGAGTTTGAGTTGCAGTTGTTGGCGCGTTTGGTGAATGGCTTTCCCGCCAGCAATATCAATTTGATTTTGCTGGTGAACAACCAAGCCGCCTACGAGAAAAAGCTGGCCACCTTTGGTAAAAACCTGTTGCAATGGGTGTTGGAGTCGGAAAACCCCACACCGCCCAAGCTGCAACGCATAGAAACCCGAGACGAGGCTGCAGCGACAAGTACGCGTGCCTCAGCACCCATGCCAAGCCTTGACAAAAAATTCACCCTGCCGCCAGCGCCCTTGCCGCCCTTGGAGCCGCCAACAGTCTCTTCAGAGAATGACGACCCGATGGAGCCGGTGATGGGCGAAGAAGTGCCCATGGGAACCAGCCTCAGTGGTGAGGAACTGGCCAAAGAATGGGCTGATAACGCAGCAACTTCTAGGCGCAGCACCAAAATTGCCGCTATGCTGCTGGTGGCGCTTTTAGGCAGTTTGGCGACATTTGGGTTTTTATACCAAGACATCATTGTTCAAGAGGCTGCCTCCTTGCAAGACTATATAGAGGGCAAAAAACCGCAAGCGCAGACCAAGCCAATCCCCTCTTCAGTGCCAGCCGCCTTGGTTTCCATGTCCTCTAGCAACACCCCGCCCTA
>JABMMR010000250.1 GCA_013205525.1 Burkholderiales bacterium
CTGTAAGCGGCTTCTCTCATTTCCATCTCTACAATTGTAGAAACCTTAAGCGAACAACTACACCATGGCTATTTATCAACTAGACGACCACTCCCCCCAGATCGACCCCACAGCTTGGGTGGCAGACACTGCACAAGTCATGGGGGCCATCACCTTGGAGGCCCACACCAGTGTTTGGTTTGGCGCGGTTTTGCGCGGCGACACCGAGACCATCCGTATAGGTGAAGGCAGCAATGTGCAAGATTTGGCAGTCATCCACGCTGACATTGGTTTGCCGGTGGTGGTGGGCAAGCATGTCACTGTGGGCCACCAAGTGATGCTGCACGGTTGCACCATTGGCGACGAGAGTCTGATTGGTATAGGCGCGGTGGTTTTGAATGGCGCGCGTATCGGTCGCCATTGTGTGGTGGGTGCGGGGTCGGTGGTCACCGAGGGCAAAGAGTTCCCCGATGGCAGTCTCATCATGGGCACGCCTGCCAAAGTCGTTCGTCAACTCACCCCCGAGCAAATCGAGGGCTTGCGCATGAGCGCCAAGCATTACATACAAAACGCTTTGCGTTTCAAAAACGGATTGACAAAAATTGCATGAGCGAATTGCATAAATTTTTATTTGAAGGTCTTCCGGTTCGCGGTGTCTTGGTGCGCTTGACCGACAGTTGGCAAGCCGTGCTGGCCAAGCGCGCAGCCAATGCTGAAACCGGTGCTTACCCCCAAGTGGTTCGCGCCTTACTGGGTGAAATGACCGCTGCGGCGGTGCTGATGCAAGCCAACATTAAATTCAATGGTGCCTTGGTCTTGCAAATGATGGGCGAGGGCCCTTTGAAATTGGCGGTGGTGGAAGTTCAGTCGGACATGCGGTTTCGTGCTACCGCCAAAACCATTGGCGAGGTGCATGCAGGCATGGGTCTGGCCGACATGGCCAATCAGCGCAATCTGGGGCGCTGCGCCATCACCCTCGACCCTCTAGGGCGTCGCCCTGGGCAGCAGCCCTATCAAGGGGTGGTGCCTTTGTATGACGACCAAGGCCAAGCGATCAAGCGTTTCAGCGATGTGCTGGCGCATTACATGTTGCAAAGCGAGCAACTCGACACCACTTTGGTGTTGGCCGCCAATGACGAAACAGCCGCGGGCTTGCTGATTCAACGCCTGCCCATGCAGGGTGCTGCCAATTTGGCTGGTAGACAGAGCATGGCCAATGAAGACCAGATTGGTCGAAATGAGGACTACAACCGGATTGCCATATTGGCGCAAAGCTTGACCAGTGATGAACTGCTTACTCTATCAAGCGACAAAATCTTGCACCGATTGTTTTGGCAAGAAACTCTGCGCCGCTTTGAGCCGGAATTGGGCGAAGACGCGCCGCGTTTTGCTTGTTCTTGTAACCGCGAAAGAGTCAGCAATATGTTGCGTGGTTTGGGTGAAGAAGAAGCCAACAGTATCCTGGCTGAACGCGCTTTGATCGAAGTGGGATGCGACTTTTGTGGTCAGCAATACCGTTATGACGCGGTGGATTCAGCTCAGTTATTTGCCCAGTCAGACATGCAACCGCCTGGCCCTTCAGCCTTGCAATAAGCCCGAGAAAAGACGCCGTTCGCAATCAGGATCGCTGCAGGTTTCGCAAGCGCCTTGCCAGCGCGCAGGCACATCTTGGCACCGCATACCCTTGACTGACTCAAGCGGCAACAGCGCCTGTAAGCACTGCTTCACCCAAGCCGCGTCGCTTGTCTGTATGACTTGAAAAGGCAAGCCACGCAAGATAAGCGTGTGTCGCCACACTGCTGTGCAGTTCTCTTGATGCTTACTTGAGAACAACATGATGCGATAGGGCAAAGGGGGTGGCTTCCACTCTTCAGCTTTGTCTGGTGTAAGTAAAGAAAAACCCGTCAGAACAGGCGCTAAGGCTTGCGCCAAAACCGTTGTCAGTTCTTGCATTCGGGGCTGTGAGAGCCCGAGCAAAACTATTTGCATTGATGCCTTAATTGGCTATTTGCACAAATATTTCGTTGGGCTTGACCATGCCAATTTCGCCGCGGGCACGCTCTTCCACCATCTCCATGCCGTCGCGCAAGTCGCGGAGCTCAGCCCGCATGCGCTCGAGTTTGAGTTCGGCTTGGGAGTTTTGTGCAATTTGCGTTTGGTATTGCTGACGCAGTCGCCATACATCGGGAACGCTGCCACGACCCAACCACAGTTGCAGTTGTAAAACCACAAGCAGGCTCAGCAAAATGACGGGGACGGGACGACGCATAAATACTGATTGAGGTCGGTTTCAGGAACGGAGATTGTAAAAAGCTGCACGGCCAGGATAGATGGCGATGCTACCGAGATCTTCCTCTATACGCAATAGCTGGTTGTATTTGGCCATTCGGTCGGAACGACTGAGTGAGCCGGTTTTGATTTGACCGGCGTTGGTGCCCACCGCGATGTCGGCAATTGTCGAGTCTTCGGTCTCGCCCGAGCGGTGCGAAATGACGGCGGTGTAACCGGCGCGCTTGGCCATCTCGATGGCGGCAAAGGTTTCGGTCAACGTGCCGATCTGGTTGATCTTGATGAGAATGGAGTTGGCAATTTTCTTGTC
>JABMMR010000251.1 GCA_013205525.1 Burkholderiales bacterium
AAATAACTGCTGCCGCGAATACGGGGCCAGCCAACGGCCCACGACCAGCTTCATCAACACCGGCAACCAAGCCCGGGATATCCCAATCAAATGATTTCTGATTAAACGCCAACGATTTTTTTAACCGCACAGGTCACCAAATTTGAAGTGTCTTGAATCAGCTCTTGGTGCAGTTCAGTAAAACGTAATTTCAGTTCTGCTGCTCTTTGGGGTTGCTCTAACCATGTAGCAACCGCCTGCGCCAAAGCTGTGGGAGAAGCTTGGTCTTGCAACAACTCAGGTACGACAAAGCTTTGGCACAAAATATTGGGCAAGCCAACCCAAGGTTGTAAGCGTTTATTTCGCATGATTTGCCAGCTTAACCAAGGCATGTGGTAAGAGACCACCATAGGGCACTTGAACAATGCCGCCTCAAGTGTTGCTGTACCACTGGCAACCATGGCAGCGTCCGCTGCAGCAAGCGCTGTATGACTTTGACCAGACAGCAAAATTAAGTTTCGCGGGTGTGCATGCCTAGCTTGTATTTTTTGCACCAGCGGCATTTGTCCTGGAGCCACTGGAAGAATGAAAGCCGTATCAGGATATTGTTTCTCAAGAAGCAGCGCAGCAGACAGAAAGCGTGGCGCGATGTGCGCTATTTCGGATGCACGGCTGCCTGGAAGCAATGCGATGACTTTGTGCTTGTTTTGCAGACCCAAACTTTTTAGTGCGTCGCTTCTAGGAGGCTGAAGAGGAATGGCGCTAGCCAAAGGATGGCCCACATAAGTCGCAGCTATGCCGTGGCTGTGAAGCAAAGGCGGTTCAAAGGGGAAAAGGCATAAAACATGGTCAACACTTTCTCGTATTTTGGCTATTCTTTCGGCTCGCCAAGCCCAGACTGAGGGGCAGACAAATTGAATCGTTGAAATACCCTGTCTTTTAAGCGAAAAAGACAAATCCAAATTGAAGTCGGGTGCATCCACACCCATGAATAAATCGGGTGGGGTCTTTAACAAGCGATGGTAGAGCGCCTTTCGAATGCCTGTGATTTCTCTGTAGTGCCGCAAAACTTCGACGTAACCGCGAACGGCTAATTTCTCTTGCGGCCACCAAGCATCAAACCCCAATTTTTCCATCCTAGGGCCACCAATACCTTGCAGTGCAATGCCTGGCCATAAGGACTGCAAGCCAGGGATGACCAATGAAGCCAGTAAATCCCCAGAGGCCTCGCCAGCCACCATGGCGATACAAGGATTCAAATGGCTGGACATGGTGACAACTGAATGATCGCCTCAGCGAACAATGCCACGCTGAGCTGAAACTGATGACAAAAAACCAGACACCAGTGAAATCACTTCTTCGCTGTCGGGGTGGTCTTTGGCCAGCTGCTCAATAGCTTGCATAGATTGAGCCAAAGTCAGACCGTCTCGGTAAAGAAGTTTGTAAATAGTTTTAGCCGTCTGAATTTGTTCAGCATTAAAGCCACGTCTACGCATACCTTCAAAATTCATGGACCTGGCAAGCGCAGGTTGGCCTTGGCACATGACAAACGGCGGGAGATCAGCAAACAACAAAGAATTCATTGCAGTGAAGCTGTGGGCACCCAATTTACAAAATTGGTGCACCACTGTAAACCCACCCAAAATAACCCAGTCACCTATATGCACATGGCCAGCCAATTGCGTGTTGTTAGCAAAAATGGTGTGGTTTGCAACTTGACAGTCGTGCGCCAAATGAACATAGGCCATGATCCAGTTGTCATTGCCGACCCTTGTCGCACCCGCATCCCCTGCCGTGCCTATATTGAAAGTACAAAATTCACGAATGACATTGCGATCCCCGATGATCAATTCACAAGGTTCGCCTGCGTATTTCTTATCTTGCGGTACAGCGCCCAAAGAGTTGAATTGAAATATTTGGTTGTCGCGACCAATGGTTGTTCGGCCTTCAATCACGCAATGCGAACCAATACGGGTACCCGCGCCAATGCTCACGTGAGGGCCGATGGTGGTGAACGGGCCCACCACGACCGAGTCATCCAATTGGGCTGACGCATTTACCAAAGCTAATGGATGTATTTCAGCCATATACGCCCTATTTGATGGTGCGCATGGTACACATCAACTCAGCTTCAACAGCCAACTCCTCACCCACCCAGGCCTTGGCTTTGAATTTAAAAATACCCGCCCTCATTCGATCTAAATCAACGCACAACGTCAGTGCGTCACCAGGTTCGACAGGCCGCTTGAAGCGAGCATTGTCTATGCCTGCGAAATAGTAAACCGTGTTGTCATCGGGAACCACGCTTAAAGTATCGAAGGCCAACAAAGCTGCTGCCTGCGCCAAAGCTTCCAACATCAAGACACCAGGCATGACCGGTCTGTGAGGAAAATGACCGTTGAAAAAAGGCTCATTGATAGTGACATTTTTCAACGCTTTGATCGATTTGCCTTTCTCAAGGCTCAGCACTCTGTCGACCAACAAAATTGGATAGCGATGAGGCAACATTTTGAGTATTTGATGTATATCCATGGTGGAACCTCTATTTAGGATTGCCTGACTCTAAGTGTTTGATGCGGTCACGCAGCGAATGTAACTGCCGCAATGTTGCTGCATTTTTATGCCACGCCTCGTTGGTATCGATAGGGAACACACCACTGTAAGTCCCTGGCTGCAAAAGAGAGTGAGTAACAACCGATGCTGCTGAAATATGCACATGATCTGCTAACTGCAGGTGTCCCAGAATGATGGCGCCTCCACCCAAAGTGCAGTGTGCGCCGATACGGGCACTGCCTGCAATGCCTACACAACCGGCCATGGCCGTGTGCGCGCCTACATGGACGTTATGCCCAATTTGAATCAAGTTATCGAGTTTGACGCCATCTTCGATCACGGTATCTCCCAAGGCGCCGCGGTCGATGCATGAGTTAGCTCCAATTTCTACCTGATTGCCAATTCGAACTGCGCCAAGTTGCTCAATTTTCAGCCAAGCTTTATTTTCAAGCGCAAAACCAAAACCGTCTGCACCTATCACCACACCCGAATGAAGAATGCAATCTTCTCCCACAGTGCATGCTTGCGAGACAGTCACTCTGGATTTAAGCCAACTGCGCTTACCAATCACCGCATGCGCTTCCACCACACACATAGGCCCAATTCGCGCTGTGGGATCAATCTTTGCAGATGAGTGAACAAAGGCGCTAGGGTGAATCAAGGGCTCATCATCACGTTTTATCAGACTGGCCCAATGCTGCGTCAGTTTGGCCCAATAAACATAAGCGTCTTCAACCACCACCGTGCTGCCTCGCTTGAGGGCTTCGTCTTTTATTTGCCTAGACACCACCACACAAGCAGCGCGGGAGGATTGAAGTTGAGAGCGGTATTGAACGTTACTTAAAAAAGTTAAATCCCCTTGCCCAGCTGAAGCCAAAGTTGCCAGACCGGTAATTTCTATATCGCGAGATCCGTGCAAATCTCCACCAAGGTGGTCAATGAGTTGCCCTAAAGTCAGACGAATCACGCCATCACTTGCCGGTGTTAATGGCTTTAATCACTTTTTCAGTGATGTCATGTTTGGGGTTGATGTAAACAGCTTCTTGCAAAATCAAGTCGTATTTTTCAGCTTCGGCCACTTGCTTTACCACTTTATTGGCTTTTTCTAAAACCAGTTGCAATTCTTCATTTTTGCGAGCATTTAGATCTTCTTGGAATTCACGGCGCTTGCGCTGAAACTCTCTGTCTTGGTCTGCAAGTTGGCGTTGCTTGGTAGCTCTTTGTGTTTCAGGCAAAGTTGGCAGGTCACGCTCGAGTTTTTCTGAATTCGTTTTCAGCGTGTTACCCAGGTCAACCAGCTCTTTTTCTCGCTTAGAGAACTCTTGTTCCAATTTGGTTTGCGCAACCTTGGCGGTGTTGGCCTCGCGGAAAATACGGTCGGTATTAATGAAACCAACCCTGAAATCCTCAGCCAATAAGGGCAATGAGACCACTGACAAGGTACTTGCCAAAACATAACGCAGGTAAAGATGTTTCATCAGAACGATGTCCCAATTTGGAATTGAAAAGATTGCATTCTATCGCCTTCAAATTTGCGAATAGGTTTTGCAACGGCGAAACGAAGAGGCCCCACTGGAGAAAT
>JABMMR010000252.1 GCA_013205525.1 Burkholderiales bacterium
CGAGGGCGACTTCACGCTCAACTACCATTTGGCGCCACCCCTGATTTCCCGCAAAAATGCCCAAGGCGAATTGGTCAAACAAAAATTTGGCCCCTCCATGTTGCGTGGCTTCAAGATATTGTCCAAGCTGCGTTTTTTACGTGGCACGGCACTCGATGTGTTTGGTTATACCGAAGAGCGGCGCAGTGAGCGCGCATTGATTGCGCAGTACCGAGATGCGATTGAAGAGTTGATGCGAGGCTTTAACCCAGAGCGCCAAGCTTTGGCGCTAGAGATTGCGCGCATTCCCGACAAGATCAAAGGCTATGGCCATGTGAAAGAGCGTCACCTCAAAGTGGCGCGCTTGCAATGGGATGGCCTGATGCGGGCTTGGCGCACACCTGCTAGCGGTTGAAAGTCATGTCTGCCGCAGCATGTGCTTGCGCATCCGCGTGGTAGCTCGATCGCACCATGGCACCAACAGCCGCATGTTTAAAACCCATTTCATACGCCTTGGTCTCGAACATCTTGAATGTGTCAGGATGCACATAGCGGCGCACAGGTAAATGGTGATTGCTGGGTGCGAGGTATTGCCCAAGGGTTAGCATGTCGATGTGGTGCTCGCGCATGTCGTGCATCACCGCCAAAATTTCTTCGTCGGTTTCGCCCAAGCCCACCATCAAGCCGCTTTTGGTCGGCACATCTGGGAACAGTGCTTTGAATTTTTTCAGCAGGTTTAAGCTGAAGGCATAGTCGCTGCCAGGGCGGGCTTGCTTGTACAAGCGGGGCACGGTTTCCATGTTGTGGTTCATCACATCGGGTGGCGCAGCTTTCAAAATCTCCAAGGCTTTGTCGTCTCGACCGCGAAAGTCGGGCACCAGCACCTCAATTTGTGTGTGCGGTGACAAGGCCCGCGTTTGCTGAATGCACTCCACAAAGTGCGCCGCCCCACCGTCACGCAAATCGTCACGGTCTACGCTGGTAATCACCACGTATTTCAATTTCAAGGCGGCAATGGTTTTGGCCAAACTCAGCGGCTCGTGGATATCCAGCGGATCGGGGCGTCCATGACCCACATCGCAAAACGGGCAACGGCGCGTGCATTTGTCGCCCATGATCATGAAGGTGGCCGTGCCCTTGCCAAAACATTCGCCGATATTGGGGCAAGACGCCTCTTCGCACACTGTGACTAATTTGTTGGCACGCAAAATGTCTTTAATTTCATAAAACCGCGAGTTGGGCGAGGCGGCTTTGACGCGGATCCAGTCGGGTTTTTTCAGCACATCGCCGGTGTGCTCGACCTTGATAGGTATGCGCGAAACCTTGGACAAAGACTTTTGCTTGGCCAGCGGGTTGTGTGGCTCGGTAGCGCTTGGGGACAATAAGCTGTCTTCGGAGGAGGTCATGGTCTGCGGTGGCCTAGAGATGGTTAAGCGAGTCAAGGGGTTCGAGCGGATCAGGGGGCCAAATAAAGGCAAAGTTTCTCGCCCAAAACATCAGCCACTTCTTGCCAGCCTACAGCAACACCCATTGTAAAAAGGTCGGTGGTCTGCAAGCCAGCATACCCGCAGGGGTTGATTTGCTGAAAAGGCGCTAAATTCATATGAACATTCAAGGCAAGCCCATGGTAGGTGCAATGGCGGCTGACCTTCACGCCAAGGGCCGCAATTTTGGCCAACCCGGCGAAGTCGGGCTGGGGCTTGGCCAACGCTGCAGCATTTGGTGCAGGTCGTGAGGGCAGCAGGGCGTGCAGGGCGTGCGCATCGGTGCGCACAAAAACTCCAGGCGCTTTACCTACGCGTAAGCCCGTCAGCCCAAAGTGCAGCAGCGTGCGAACTACGGCTTCTTCTAATTTATAAACATATTCTTTGACATAGTAGCCAGCGCGCGCCAAGTCGATCAGGGCATAAGCCACCACTTGACCGGGCCCATGGAAAGTTACTTGGCCTCCGCGGTTGGTGGCAATCACTGGGGCTGAGCCCGTTGACAACAGGTGGGCGGCCAAGCCAGCAAGGCCTTGGGTAAACACAGGCGCATGCTCACAAAGCCAGACTTCATCGGGCGTGTGGCTGTCTCGCTGCGCAGTGAAATCTTGCATGGCTTGGTAGGTCTGCAAGTAATCCACCCGACCCCAATGGCGGATCTGCACAGCGGGCGTGCGGGCGAGAGTCACTAAAGCACCACTTTCACCATCGGGTGGGTGCTGAGTGTGCGGTAAAGCTCGTCGAGTTGCTCGCGGCTGGTGGCCCTGACTGTCAAGGTCAGTCCGAGGTATTTGCCCCCGCTGCTGCTGCGCCTGGTCATGCGCGAGTCGTCCCAATCAGGATCGAAATTGCGCACAATGCTCAGCATGGCAGCGACAAAGCCATCGACGTGTTCACCCATGACTTTGATGGGGAAATCGCAGGGGTATTCAATCAGACTGTCGTTGGTGGGTTCTTGCATTGAAAAAGGCTTTTAAAGATAAGGTTCAAATGGGGCCATGAAGATACTTTACAATCAGTGGCTTTGCAGCAAATGAGGCAAGCGTAATGGTCAATCCCGACGGCTTTTCATTGACCGCAGAAAAAAACACTCAGACCACTGAAGAGGAGTTTCATCCTCTGACGGCTGAAGAAGCGCAGGCCTGGAGACAGCGGCATACGTCTTTATCAGTGTGGTGGGTGCTTGGGGTGCAATTGGCATTGGCGGCAGTTTTGGCAGTGCTGGGTTCATGGTTTTGGGGTTTTGCATCGATAGGAATGTCTGTGATTTACGGCGCCTTGGCTGTGGTAGTTCCTGCTGCATTATTTGCCAGAGGCCTGACTTCAAGTGCAGCCTCGGTCAATGCGATGACTGCGGCCGTGGGTTTTGTCGTGTGGCAAGGTGTCAAGTTGGTGTTAACGGTGCTGTTGTTGGCGCTCGCACCTAGGGTCTTGAATGAAGTCAGTTGGCCTGCTTTGTTAGCAGGCATGTTGTTGGCAATGAAAGTTTATTGGTTGGCGCTGGCCTGGGGCAGACCCAAGACAAGCGACACCGCAAAATTGATTTTGAAGAGTTGAACATGTCCGATACCAGCACACTTACCGCCGGCGAATACATCAGTCACCACTTGACCCATTTGCAAACCAAGCCAATGGCCGGGGTAATTGACTTTTCCGTGGTCAATATCGATTCCATTTTTTGGTCTGTCTTATTAGGCGTTGTCGGTTCATTCTTTTTGTGGCGTGCCGCCCGCACCGCAACCTCAGGTGTGCCAGGACGCTTTCAAGCCGCGGTAGAAATTTTGTTTGAAATGGTCGATACCCAAGCCCGTGGCATTGTGCACAACGCGCAAAGTCGCAAATTGGTGTCCCCTTTGGCTTTGACGGTGTTTGTCTGGATTTTTCTGCTCAACAGCATGGACTTCTTGCCTGTTGATCTATTTCATAAATTATTCGAGTGGACCGGCTTGGACCACAGCATTCATTCCTTTCGCGTGGTGCCCACGGCCGATTTATCTACGACCTTGGGCTTGTCGGTGTCGGTTTTGCTTATTTGTTTGTTCTATAACGTCAAAATCAAAGGCCTTGGCGGCTGGTTGCACGAACTCACCACCGCGCCTTTTGGTGCCCACCCTCTTTTGTGGCCCATCAATTTTGGTTTCCAGATGATTGAATTTCTTGCCAAAACGGTTTCGCATGGCATGCGACTGTTTGGCAATATGTATGCGGGCGAGCTGATTTTCATGCTGATCGCTCTCATGGGCAGCGCTGCCGCCTTGAGTTTGACGGGCATTTTGTTGCCGATTGCTCATATCATTGCCGGTTCCATTTGGGCTGTTTTCCACATTTTGATCGTTGCCTTGCAAGCCTTTATTTTCATGATGTTGACCTTGGTCTACATCGGGCAAGCACACGATACTCACTGAGTTTTTCTTTCCTCAACCTTCCATCATCTTGCTTAGGAGCTTCTCATGGAACACGTACTTGGTTTAGTTGCACTGTCTGCCGGTCTCATCATTGGACTGGGCGCTGTTGGTGCTTGTATTGGTATTGGCATCATGGGTAGCAAATACTTGGAAGCTGCGGCGCGTCAGCCTGAGCTAATGAATGAGCTGCAAACCAAAATGTTTTTGTTGGCGGGTTTGATTGACGCGGCGTTTCTGATTGGCGTGGGTATTGCCATGATGTTTGCCTTTGCCAATCCTTTCGTCCTCAAGTAACTTGCAAGCTACCTTAAGAGAGGTGTTGACGTGAGTATTAACGCAACGCTGTTCGTTCAGGCCATTGTTTTTGCAATTTTGGTATGGTTCACGATGAAATTCGTGTGGCCCCCGATTGCACTGGCTTTGGATGAGCGAGCCGAAAAAATTGCCCATGGCCTCAAAGCCGCCGAGCATGCCCGCGTCGAGTTATCGAATGCGCACAAGCATGTTGAAGTGGAATTGGCCAAAACCCGCAACGAGGCAGCTTCACGCCTTGCGGACGCCGAGCACCGTGCTTCGATCATCATTGACGAGGCCCGAACCCGCGCCACCGACGAGGCCAACAAAATCATTGCAGCAGCGAAAGCCGAAGCTGAGCAAGCCATGATCAAGAGCCGCGAGGCTTTACGCGACCAAGTCGCCGTGTTGGCGGTCAAAGGGGCTGAGCAAATTCTGCGCAAAGAAGTCAATGCCAGTGTGCATGCTGATTTGTTGAACCATCTCAAGACAGAGCTTTGAGGACGCAACACCATGGCTGAACTCGCCACCATTGCCCGTCCGTATGCCGAGGCCCTGTTTCAAGTGGTCAAGTCCGACGCTTCAGCAGCGCTTGCTTGGTTGGACGGCTTGGCCACTGTTGCTGCGGACGTTGGTTTGCAGCAATTTGCACACGACCCCAAGTCCACAGACGCGCAAGTGCTTGAGCTGTTCAAACAAGTAGCCCCTGCCAACTTGCCCCCTGTTGCAATCAATTTTTTATCCACTTTGATTGACAACGGACGCCTGGGTGTGTTGACTGAAATTGCTCAGCATTTTCATGCGCTTGTCGATGCACAAAGTGGTGTTCGCAAAGCCTTGGTGCACAGTGCATTCCCCATCGAGGGCGCTGCCCTCGACGATTTGGCCAAGGTGCTCGAAAAGCGCTTTGGCAGCAAACTCCATGTGCAAGTGGCTCTCGAGCCTGAGCTCATTGGTGGTGTGCGTGTGGTGGTCGGCGACGAGGTGCTCGACACCTCAGTCAAAGCCCGTTTGGAACAAATGAAAGTCGCGCTGACCGCCTGAGCATCCCGCTCACAGGTTGGCCCATACATAGGAAGAAGGAAAGAGTCATGCAACTCAATCCCGCAGAAATCTCTGAACTGATCAAAACCCGCATCGA
>JABMMR010000003.1 GCA_013205525.1 Burkholderiales bacterium
GTTGACGTGACAGGTTTTGCGCCTTGGCGTAATAGTGACCGCGGTAGTGTTGAATGAAGTACTCGCCCAACACCATGGTGAGCTTCAAGGTTTCAGACAACTCATCGGCACGCGCCTTCCAACCGGCGTGGAAATCGATCATGCTGGTGACGTACAAGCCTTTCCAGTTGAAACCGTGGCCGTTGTCTTTCATCATTTGCTGGGTTGCGCCTTCGGCGGCGATGGGCAACCAAATGGCCGGGCCCACCAAATGCATGGGGATGGACACGTCTTCCACGATGGCGCCAGCCTTGGCCAAAGCAGCCGCCGCGGCTTTCACCTTGGCGTCTGAGGCGGCCATGGAGTTAGGCCAGCCAAAGCCTTCTTTCACCACGCCAATACGCAAACCTTTGATGCCTTGCTTCATGATCTCTGCGTAGTTTTTGCTGTGCTGCTCGGCGTATTGACGGGGGTCGAGGCCGTCGGGGCCGGCAATGACTTCCAGCATCACCGCGTTGTCGGTGACGTTGCGTGTCATGGGGCCGGTGTGGTCGATGGTGAGCTCAATGGGCATGACGCCGGTGTAGGGCACCAAACCATGGGTGGCCTTCATACCGTACACGCCGCAATAGGAAGCTGGCATGCGAATAGAGCCGCCTTGGTCGCCGCCAATAGCTAAGTCGACTTCCTCTGCAGCAAGCAAAGCCGCGCTGCCAGAAGAAGATCCGCCGGCAGAGTAGCCATGCTTGTGCGGGTTGTGAACCGGGCCCGTGGCGCTGGTGTGCGAACCACCGGAGAAGCAGAAATATTCACACACCGATTTACCCACCACGGTAGCCCCTGCGTCGAGCAAACGGGTGACGACGGTGGCGTCGATATTGGGCATATAGCCCTCGAGGGTGGAAGCACCATTCATCATGGGCACACCCGCCACACAGACGTTGTCTTTCAAGACCACGGTTTTGCCCGCCAATTTGCCAGAGGACGCGCCCTTGATGGTGGTCTTGACATACCAAGCGCCGTATTTGTTGTCGGCCGGCGCGGGGAAATGGCCAGGTGTGCGTGGGTATTTCACTTCGGGCACATAGTCGGGCAAGGCGTCGATGACGTCGTAAGCGTCGAAATTACCTTGCAGCAAGGTGTTGTAGTTTTCAGCCTGCTCTTCAGACAGGTGTATCCCCAAGCTGTAAGCGACTTCTTGCAACTGATCGAGGGTGGGACGTTTGACAGCCATGCGTATCTCCTAGGGGTGGTTGAATTTTTTTGCGAGTGTTTCACCAAAAAAGCAAAACGTCAATGGATTTGTTTGCCTTGGAAAATAAAAAAGTGCATTAAAACCTTGTAACAACTTGAAATTGATGACCCTGGGCACGCGCCATATAAATAGGTGCATTTTTGAAATGGTTACCCATGTAACTGGCGCCTCTGGCGCTTTGGTAGGACAAATTGCGCTTGGACATATGCGACCAATGCTCGGGCAGGTGAAGTTTTTGGTCAAACATGGCTGCCAAGAAATGCATGCCTTCATAGGCCGATTGACCCAAGGCGTTGAGCACCGGCGCGCGCAAACCATGGCAGGCACTGAAACGCTCTTGCAAAGACAAATTGGCGTCGGTTTGCAAGCTGGCAAAGTAGCTGGCGGCCACATACAAACCTTCGGTTTTGTCCGAGCCTATGCCCATGAGTATGTTTTCGTCAATCGCGCAAGACAAACGCACAGCACGGCGACTCAAGCCCGCATGGCCAAATTGACGGTTGAAAGCGATGGCGTCTTGCCCCACCAAAGACACCAGCACCGCGTCGGCTTGCAGACTTTGCAAACGATCAAGAACCGCAGAAAAATCTTGGGTGCCAAAAGGTAAATACATAGAGTCAAGAACCACGCCGCCAGTTTGATCTACATAGCTTAGTGCCAAGCGGTGCGACACACGCGGCCAGACATAGTCGTTACCCACGAACAACCATCGCTTGGCGCCTTCATGGCGACTGAGCCAATCGACAGCAGGTCGCAACTGCTGGGCCGGCGTCTCGCCCAAGGTAAAAACCCCTGGTGTGACCTCGCCACCTTCGTACAAAGGGGTATAAACATAGGGAAGCATGCCGCCAACGGCTTGCACGATGCGCTCGCGAACGGCACTGGTATGCATGCCGACCAAGGCTTCAATGCCATGGGTGTCTATGCTGCGCAGTAATTCTTCTTCAAAGTCGGGCGACTCGTCACAGGCGTTGAAGCAAACCAAGCGCACCTGCCTGCCTGCAATGCCGTTGCGTTGATTGAGTTCTGCCACTGCCAACTCGGCACTGGCCAAAGCTGAAGGCGACCAAATGCCCGCCGCGCCGTCTTGCGCCAAGCACAAACCAATGGTGATGTGTTGTGAATCCACTGGCATGGCAAGCGAACGCCGCGCTTGCCAGGTGCGCACTTTTTTGGGGTGATACATGCATGAAATTCGTGCATCTCTTCCCCTTAATTGACCACTCCAATGACTGCCCATGGTGCCTACGCCAATCTTTTCACCTGCAAGCTAACAAGAATGCCCCAAGGCACAACAAAGATGTTGTCCTTGGAAAAGAAGTTAATTAGACTATCAGAAATTCAACAAAATGTAAGCAGGATATATGCCTAGGCCAGACCTGAATAACTACCTCTCCTATCTGCTTGCCTCGGCCAACCGCACGATGAGCATGGGTTTGGGCAAGGCCATCGCCGCAGAAAAAATGACCGAACAGCACTGGCGCATCTTGCAAGTGTTGTCAGATGAAAACGGACGCGCCATGGGGGAATTGGCGGAGATTGTCCTCATGAACCACCCAGCACTCACCAAAAACATAGACAAACTGGTCAGCCGCGGCTTGGTCTTGCGCAACACATCGCCAGAAGACAGTCGCAAAGTGCTGGTTTTTATCTCCAATACCGGCTTGGCCATGGTGCAACGCCTGACCGCCCAAGTCGACGCCCACCACCAATCCATCCACAAGGTACTGGGTGCGCGTAAAACCGAGCAGCTGAAAAAGCTCTTAGACGACTTTGTGCGCGACAGCGCTACCCAAAGCTAAGTTTCAAGGTTGGCGCATCGCCGCCAAAGTCTGTGCGGTATTGTGCCAAGGCGCTTGATGGGGCGCGTAGCGTGCCCGCATACCATCCACCAACATGACCAACTGCTGATCACTCAAGGTGTTGGCAAACGAGGGCATAAAGCCTATGTCTTTGGAGGCCGGTGCCTGAATCCCTTCCAACACAATGCGCAGCAAGTTATCCGGCCGGTCGCTGTGCAGATTGGTGTTGAGTGCCAAAGGACGGTTCACACCCAAGAGTTGCGGCCCGTCACCATCATGGTGACACGAACCACAACTGCCTTGGAACAAACGCTGGGCCGCATCGGGCAAGGGTGCTAGGCGGGCAGCATCGGCCACCACTTGGGTGGCCATTGGCGCGAGTTGCGCATCGTCCATGCGGGGCTCGGGCTGCAACGAGGCCAAGTAAACCGCCATGGCACGTATATCGTCATCGGGCACGGACGCCAAATTGCGCACCACCAAGCCCATAGGGCCCGCCGCAATGCCATGGTGTTGGGTGTGTCCTTGCCGTAAGTAGCGAAAAAACTCTTGCTCGCTCCATGCCACAGGCGCAGGATTGAGTTGATTCAGCGCAGGCGCTTGCCAGCCGTCGACCATCGCGCCTTGCATATAAGCGTCCGAGTTGCGCTCGGCACCCAATGCATTGCGAGGTGTGTGGCATGCGCCGCAGTGTCCCAAGCCATCGACCAAATACGCACCGCGGTTCCATTGCGCGCTTTGCGTGGGCTGAGGCGCAAATTGCTCAGGCGTATGAAACAAACCATTCCACAAAGCCATCAAGGGTCGCCAGCCCAAACCCCATTGCATGTCTGGCTCGGGTGTGCGGGACCTCACCGCTGGCTGCGACATCAGCCATGCATACAAGGCCATCATGTCGGCATCGCTGGTTTTGGCAAACGAGGTGAAGGGAAACACCGGATACAGCGCATGGCCTTCGCGTGAAATGCCATGGCGCATGGCGCGCTCGAAAGCTTGGTACGACCAAGCGCCCAAGCCCGTCTGTACATCGGGTGTGATGTTGGTGGCATAGACCGTGCCAAACGGCGTGGCCATGGCGCGACCACCGGCATTGGGGATGCCGTCTTCGACGCTATGGCAACCCGCGCAGTTGCCCAAGGCCGCCAACTGCTGGCCGCGTTGCAACATGTTGGCGCTGTAGTTGGCGGAATTGAAACTCACCGAGGGCAAAGCGGCGCGCCAACCCACCATGGCCGCGCTCAATGCAAACACCCCCAAGGCCAAGCCAGTGGCTTGTTGCCAGCGTCTACGCCAACCCTGTTTGACGCCGGCTTGTGCGGTGTGGGTTTTAGACACCGTGTCGGCCATGGGCGTGGGCGCTGGGCTGGGCGCCGCCAAAGGATGTAAAGCTGCACGTACCACTTCTGGCGTGAAAGGCGGGTTGCGAAAGCGTATGCCGGTGGCATCAAAAATAGCGTTGGCAATGGCGGCCGTGCCGGGCACCGAAGACGACTCGCCTGCACCCAAGGGCACATCGTCGCCAGGGCGCGGCATTTGCACCACCTCAATGACTGGCACTTGGCGGAAATTCAAAACGGGATAGCTGCCCCAGTCTTGGCTGACCACGCGGCCATCTTTGTCATCCGTCTCGACTTTTTCAAGCAATGCGCGGCTGGTGGTTTGCAGCACATTGCCATGCACTTGTTGTTCCACACCGCGTGGATTGATCACCAAGCCGGCGTCATGCCCGACCACCACCCGCTTGACATGCACTTCGCCGGTTTTTTGATGGACTTCGACATCGGCCACCCACGCCGACCAAGCCGCGCCAAAGCCCGGCCACTGGCTGTGCACATAGCGGGCATAGGCCACGCCCTGCCCTTGCAACCAGTCTCCCAGCGCGGCTTGTTGTTGGGGCTGTTGATGCACCCGCCAGCCCGCGCGATTGGCAGTGGCTTGCAGCAATTCTTTGGCACGCGGGTCACTGAGCATGTCCAAGCGGTATTGCAAAGGGTCGGCCTGTGCGGCACTGGCCAATTCATCAATGAAACTCTCATGGGCAAAAGAGTTGGGCAAAGCCGAAACACCTCGCAGCCACGAAGCACGCAAAAGCGGCGGCATGTCATGCACCGTGACCCGCAAGTCGGCATAGTCATAAGGCGGGCGGGCCGTGCGGTCGCCCATTTCATAAGCGCGTGCCTTGGGTTCAATGGTGCGTGTCAGCAGCAAGGCCAAGGTGGGCGCGCCATTGGAGGGGTAAGAGGTTTGAAAATCGTAGCCCGCCGCTTGACCACTGGCCGACAGCCCACCACTAACTTGCATGAGTTGTGCCGCGCCCTTGGGCTCCCATGCGTGTTCTTGTTCTCGGGAGAGCTGCACCCGCACTGGCGCGCCCACGGCCTTGGACAACAAAGCGGCATCGGCGGCGACATCGTCTGCGCCATTGCGACCGTAACAACCGGCGGCCTCCATGCGCACCACTTCCACTTCGGGGTCAGCCACGCCGCACAGCAAGGCCAGATCGGCACGCAGCACATGCGGGTTTTGCGTGCCCGCCCACACCCGCAGTTGCACCGATGGCGACTGTGCATCTGTGCCTTGCAACCACCAAGCCACCGCGCACGAAGGACCAATGGAAGCATGCATTTGGTAGGGCCACACATACTCGCGCTGCAACAGATGGTCGGCTTGGGCCAGCGCGCCATCCACATCGCCTTCGTTGACCAATTCACGCGTGCTGCGGGGGTTAAGGCGGATTGCATCCGCGGGGTTTTGCACATGGGGCATGCCAGGCCAAGGTTTCCAATGCACCCGCAATTCACGCATGGCCTGCTCAGCTTGCTCCTCTCGCTCGGCCACGATGCCGACAAAGTCCGCTTGCACCACCACCGAGCGGATACCGGCGATGTGCGCGATGCTGTCGGCGTCAACCCGCGCCAAAGTGCGGCCTATGAAGTCACCATGGTCTGCACCCGCATAAGGCGGGCGCACCACGCGCCCGTGCAACATGCCAGGCATGCGCATATCGTGCACATAAATCAGCTCGCCAAAGACCTTGGCAGCCATGTCGACACGCGGCGTGCTTTGTCCAATCGTGTGGTGTTGCTCGCTGGGTTTGAGCTGGGCTTGGCTGTCCAAGCGCAGCAGCACTTGCTGCTCAGACAACAAACTGGCCAAGCTGATTTCGCCACTCTGCGCTTGGAGCACCCCGTGCTGCAAGCTCACCGCGTCGGGTGCACAAGCCAAGCGGTCGGCGGCTTTGGCACACAGCCAATGCCTGACTTGCGCGGCAGCTGCCCGCAAGGGCGCAGCATGTATTTGAATCGAGGTGCTGGCAATGGTTGCGCCTTGGTTGGGCGAGACGGCGGTGTGGCCCATCAAGAGATGAACCTGGCTCACCGACATATTCAATTCTTCAGCCACCACTTGCGCCAAGGCAGTGCGCAGCCCCGTACCCATATCCACATGGCCATGCAAAGCGGTGACGCTGGCGTCGTCCCACACCGCCAGCACACACTCATCGCCTTCGCTGGCAAGGCTGGCAACAAAACTGGGTTGCCCGGCTACTGGTGAAGGCTGCGCCAAGGGCGCGCGCAAGACCAGCAACACACCGCGGGCGTTGAAAAAATCACTGCGTTGACGCACCCACTTGGCTCGCATCAGACAGGCTCTTGGGTGGTTGTGGTGGCCATCAAGGCCGCCGCCCGATGAACCGCCGCGATGATTTCCATATGGGTGCCGCAGCGACACAAATTACCCGACAAAGCGGCTTTGATTTGTGCGTCCGTGGGATGGGGTTCACGCGCTAGCAAAGCAGTTGCCATCATCAACATGCCATTCAAACAGTAACCACACTGCGCGGCTTGGGTATCGATAAAAGCTTGTTGCACCGCATGGGGTTGGCTGGCGTTGCCCAAGCCCTCCAAGGTGGTGATGGCGCGGTCTTGCATTTCCACGGCAGGAATGACGCAGGACCGCGCAGGCACACCATCCACCCACACGGTACACGCACCGCACTCACCCAAACCGCAACCGAACTTGGGGCCGTTGAGTCCCAAGTCGTTGCGCAAATAATGCAACAGCGTGGTGTGGCGGGTGAGCTCGGCCGAGCGGGTTTGACGGTTGACCTGCAACTGCACAGGGTGAAGACGCGAGGCCACGGCTTTCATTGCGCGCCAGTGGCTCAAGGCAATTGCAAATCGCTGGACTGCAAACGCTTCACGCCTTGCGACTGCATGTGCTCCCAAGCCGCCGCCAAGGAACCGTCCATGTCAATCGCACGGCAAGCGTCTTCAACCACACTGGTGTCGAAACCAGCAGTCCTTGCGTCCAGCGCCGTCCAAGCCACGCAAAAATCGGTGGCCAAGCCCACCACATAGACACTGCGAATACCGCGTTGCTTTAAATACGCTTGCAAGCCGGTTTGGGTTTGGCGATCGGCCTCCATGAATGCCGAGTAGCTGTCGATGCCCGCATGGAAACCTTTGCGGATGATGAGTTGCGCCGTGGGCAAATGCAGGTCGGCATGCAACTCGGCATCTGGCGTACCCTGCACACAATGGTCGGGCCACAGCACTTGGCTGCCGTAAAACATCTCGGTGGTGTCAAACGCGGCCTTGCCAAGGTGGGCGCTGGCAAACGAGGCGTGACCCGCGGGGTGCCAATCTTGGGTGATGACGATGTTGGCAAAGGCAGGTGCTAAGCGGTTGATGATGGGCACCACTTGGGCACCACCGGCCACCGCCAAATTGCCACCGTCGCAAAAACCGTTTTGCACATCGACCACGATGAGCGCAGTGTCTTTGGCGGGGTTGATAAGAGACATGGGAACTCCTTGAAAAGTTAGCGCAGACCGTCTTGACCGATGATCTCATGCACTTGCAAGCCGCCTGTGCGGGCCTGCGGGCGACCGCTGTCGGTAACCACCACAGCCACCATGATTTCATTGGCGCGGGGGGCATCCGACACCCGCGCTTCCATGGCGTCGAAATGGCTGCGCACAAAGGCAGCGTCTTTGTGGCCTAAAGGCACATCAATCGCTGTTCCCAGCGTGCCTTGTTTTTTGGCTGATGGCACCAAGGCTGCGCCCTTGCTGACCGCTTTGCGCAAAGGCGCGCCGAGTTTGGGGTGAAGAATGGCAGCAGCATGTTCCAACTCGCCAGCCTCGCCCACAATGGCGGCTTTGCCGTAGCTTTGCGCCTCTTCGGGCTTGATACCCAAGGCTTTGACGCAACGCTCCCCCAGCAACCCACCCAACTCTTCGCCGATATCCATCAGTAAGTCTAGGTTGTCGCTGAACATGCCTGCATAGGGGTTGGCAATCACCGCCATGGCCAAGGCACGGCGCGTCGGCGGATTCACCGCCTGCCCCGCCTCTTGCAGCACTTCATCCACCTGCACAATGATTTTGCGTATCTGTGATTTCATGTCTTGCTCCTGCGTGTTTAACGCAACCCATTCCATTGACTGATGTCTTGCGCGGCCAAACCACCCACCCGTGCATGCACCCGCGCGCCAGTGCTCATGGCCAAGATGACGATGATTTCATCGCTGCGCGGCGCACCGGGCAGGCGCACCTCGATGGCGTCGAAATGGCTGCGTACATAGCTGGCGTTGATGTGCGTGAGTGGCACATCCAGCGCCGCGCTTGGGGGCCCCACTTTTTTGGTGGAAGGCACGATGGACAAGGCGTTGGCGGGTTGACCCTTGCCGGCATCCGCAAGCCCCGCGGTGTAGGCCGCGCGCTCGCCCTTCCATCCCAGCAACTCGCGCATGGCATAGCCACCGGGCACATGCCACAAAGCGCCGTGCTCTAGCTCGCCGGCTGCGCCAATGATGGCGCCTTTGCCGTAGCCTTGAATCGCTTCAGGCTGCACGCCCATGGCTTGGCATAACTGCTGTGCCAAGTCCACGCCCAAGGGGTTGAGCGCCTCCATCATCGGCAAAATATCGGCGTGATAACTGCCGGCAAAGGGGTTGCGCAGCACCGCGGCAATGGCACCACGTACCAGCGGTGCATTGGGCGGGGGACCAAATTCGTGGTGTATTTCTTCCACATGGCTGAAAACCCGTCGAACATCAATCAGTGCAGTCAAACCAAACACTCCAAGGTTTGCGTCACGGCCGTGCGGCCCTGACAACATAAAAACACCGCAACCACCTGAGCACGCGCCTGCATGGCATAGGCGCAGTCTAGCCCGAGTTGCAAAGCCCGCGCCACCTGCGCGGGCGCCAGGCGTGGCACGTCCACCGTCACCAAACGCTCGCCCAAATCGCTGTCGTCACGCAAGCTGTTGGCGGGTTGGCGTTGAATGGCGGGATGGTCGAGGTTCACCGCATTGGCAATCAAGGTGGCAGCCACATCGGCTTGCGCTGCTGTGGCTGCCAAGACGGTGACGCTGTCGGCAATGCCCAATGAAAAACTGCGCCCTCGCCAACCGCTGGTGGCCACACCCCGTACCGGCATGCTGTGGTCAATCACAAATTGGCCGTCACTGATCAAGTCGCTGGCCACATCCGAGGCCAAGGCTTTGTGTAAATCAGACACCACGCCTATGCGCCAGTTGTGTCCCTCTTGCAGATGCAAAGCGATATCGCCGCCGTTGTTCACATAGGCTTTGTGCACACCGTCTTGTGCCAGCAGGCCAATTAACTCTTGCGCCACCGAGCCCGCCACCGCCGCCATCGGGGTGACAAAGCCATCATGTGCAGCCCAGGCCACATGTTGTGCGGCCAA
>JABMMR010000253.1 GCA_013205525.1 Burkholderiales bacterium
CGCGACAAAAGCGGGCGCACGTTTCAACGACCCGCACGAAGCCGCCTTGCGCATCTTGTCTCAAGGTTTGCTGGACTTGGGGTTGCTGACACCGCAAAAGCACGGCTCTTTAGACGATGTACTGGAGAAGAAAGCCTATTTCCCTTTTTACATGCACCGCACCAGCCATTGGTTGGGCATGGATGTGCATGACTGCGGCAGCTATGTAGAGCCAGGCGAAGCCAACACCGCCCCCGCCAAGGCCGACCCGCTCACCGGCGTCATGGTTCAACCACGCCCCAGCCGCGTGCTGCATGCGGGCATGGTGTTGACTTTGGAGCCTGGCCTGTATGTGCGCCCTTCTGACGATGTGCCCGAGGCTTTTTGGAATATCGGTATACGAATTGAAGATGACGCACTCGTCACTCCCACCGGCTGTGATTTGATGAGCCGCGATGTGCCGGTAGAGGTGTCTGAAATTGAAACCTTGATGGCTGCTTAATTCATGTGGGGAAATATTTCTTCTTTTTCGCTGCGTCTTTTGGGCGCCCTGCTCTTGGGTTTTCTACCATGCCAAGCTTGGGCTGAGGTGGAATTGTGGGGCGGCAAGCCCACGCTGGGCTTGGAGTTTGAGCACCAAAAAATGGCGTTCGGCGCGGGCCACGCGAACTCGCTCACTTTGGTGCCAGGCTTGCGTTTTAAAAATGCATTTATCAACAAAGTGGACATCTTGATTGAAGGCGAGCGAGAAAACGAGGTGGTTGACGGCGTGAACGAAAAAGCGCAGGTCAAAAAGCTGGCCTTGCGCTTGAAAAAAAACTTCGAGCTCAACGACACTTGGGAACTGTTTGTGCGCGGCTTGGTGGGTCGCGAGTTCAGCAGTGAAGAGAACTTCAACTACAGCTATATAGACACCGGCATCCATTTCGAGCGCGGTGCTTTTGGTTTCATGGCGGGCCTGCGCTTTCAGCGCGCCCTTGACGGTACGGCTGGCCACGACAGAAATAAGATTCGCTTTGGCCCCAGCTACGAAATAGACGTCCACCATGAAATCGAGTTTCGCTTTATCCGGGCTTGGGATGCGCAAACCCGCAAGCGCGACAGCGATGCCTTGATCGCCGAATACACCTATAAATTCTGAATTAGCTACGCGCCTAGAATCGGCACGGTTCGTCAGACACTCTGCTTCTGTCGGCCCTTGGAGTTACGCATGTTCAGCCCACCCACACCCCCCACTGACCACACCAGCCCCCAAGCACGCGAACAGTTGCGCCGCGCGGCACTCGATTACCACGAGTTCCCAAGCCCTGGCAAAGTGGCTATTCATGCCACCAAGCAACTGCTGAATCAACATGATTTGTCGCTGGCTTATTCGCCTGGTGTGGCTGCCCCTTGTGAAGAAATTGTCAAAGACCCCAATAACGCTTACAAGTACACCAGCCGAGGCAATTTGGTGGCCGTCATCACCAACGGCACGGCGGTGCTGGGCTTGGGCGATATTGGCCCCTTGGCCGCCAAACCGGTGATGGAAGGCAAGGGTGTTTTATTCAAGAAGTTTGCTGGTATTGATGTGTTTGATATCGAGATCAACGAAAAAGATCCTGATAAATTGGTAGAAATCATCGCCGCTCTTGAGCCTACCTTCGGCGGCATCAATTTAGAAGACATCAAAGCGCCGGATTGTTTTTATGTCGAGCGTAAGTTACGCGAACGCATGAAGATTCCCGTCTTTCACGACGATCAGCACGGCACGGCGATTGTGGTGGGTGCGGCGATTTTGAATGGCTTGAAAGTGGTGGGCAAAGACATCGCCCAAGTGAAGTTGGTGGCGTCTGGCGCGGGCGCTGCAGCCTTGGCATGTTTGGGCATGTTGGTCAAGCTGGGCATGCCTAAGAAAAACATCTGGGTAACCGATTTGGCAGGTGTGGTTTATTCGGGTCGCACCGAGTTGATGGACGAAGACAAAATCCAGTTCGTGCAAAAAACCGGTGCGCGCACTTTGGGTGAGGTGATAGATGGGGCGGATGTGTTTTTGGGCCTGTCTGCGGGCGGCGTTTTAAAGCCCGAGATGGTGAAAAAGATGGCGGCCAAGCCCCTGATCATGGCGCTGGCAAACCCCACGCCGGAGATCTTGCCCGAAGAAGTTTTGCAAGTGCGAAGCGACGCCATCATGGCCACCGGCCGCACCGACTACCCCAACCAAGTCAACAATGTTTTGTGCTTTCCTTATATTTTTCGAGGCGCCTTGGATGCGGGTGCCTCCACCATCACCTCGGAGATGGAAATTGCCGCCGTTCATGCCATTGCCGATTTGGCACAAGCCGAGCAAAGCGAGGTGGTGGCTGCGGCCTATGCGGGTGAAAACTTGGCCTTTGGCCCCGAGTACCTGATTCCCAAGCCTTTCGATCCGCGCTTGATGATGAAGATTGCGCCTGCCGTGGTTCAAGCGGCAATTGCCAGCGGCGTGGCGCAACGCCCCATCAACGACATGGACGCTTACCGCGAAAGACTGCAGTCGCTGGTTTATGCCTCGGGCTCGGCGATGAAGCCGATTTTTACCGCCGCCAAGCGTGGTTTGAAAAAACGCATCTGCTTTGCCGAGGGCGAGGATGAGCGCGTGCTGCGGGCGGCGCAAATTGTGTTGGATGAAGGCTTGGCCAAGCCCACCTTGATTGGTCGCCCCGCCATCATTTCGCAACGCATTGAGCGCTTTGGTCTGCGCTTAACCGAAGGTGTGGACTACCAAGTGGTGAATGTCGAGGATGACCATCGCTACAAAGATTTTTGGCAGACCTACCACCAACTCACCGCTCGCAAAGGTGTGACGGCGCAGTTAGCCAAAATCGATATGCGCAGGCGCTTGACGCTGATAGGCTCGATGATGCTTCACAAAGGTGAGGTCGACGGTTTGATTTGCGGCACTTGGACCACACCGGACGCGCATTTACATTACATCGATCAGGTCATCGGCCTGCGCAAAGGCATCAGCACCTATGCCTGCATGAATGCGCTTTTGCTGCCTGACCGTCAAGTATTTTTGGTCGATACCCATATCAACTACGACCCCAGCGCCGAGCAATTGGCTGAAATCACCATCATGGCTGCTGAGGAAATGAAACGCTTTGGCGTTGTGCCCAAAGCGGCTTTGCTGTCACATTCCAATTTCGGCAGCAGCAACCAACCGACTGCCATCAAAATGCGCCAAACCTTGGCGCTGGTGCAAGCCCGTGCGCCTTGGCTTGAAATCGATGGCGAAATGCATGGCGACGTGGCGATTGACACCCCAGCCCGCCGCGAGCTTATGCCAACCACAACTTTGTACAGCGACGCGAATTTGCTTGTTTTGCCAAATCTAGATGCTGCCAATATTGCTTACAACCTGCTGAAAACGGCCGCTGGCGGCAATATCGCCATCGGTCCGGTCTTGCTCGGCGCGGCCAAACCCGTGCAAATCCTGACCGCGAGCACCACGGTACGCCGCATTGTGAACATGACAGCCATCACTGTGGCGGACATAAATTCATATAAATAAGGTTTATTCTGAGTGCGTGCGCTAACTTTAGACCGCTTGTTAACTCTGGCAGCGCCATAGCCACGTGCCTTTAGCCTTGCTTTTTTAAGCAGCTTGTCGGATAATGACCAGCTTAATAATTCGGGTTAACTCGGGGGAAGTTTTAGCTTCCTTGCACTCAACTTAAGGGATTGCTGTGGCAACAGACCTGCCTCTTCGTACTGTCAAAACCAATATTGTTCAGTCTATTCGCGCTTTTGGCGTGAATGATTTGCAATTTTCGGCTGAGCAATTGGGCTACCATTTTCTCTATGCCAATTTGGCTGACGCCCAAAGCAAACAAGATATTTTGGACATGACTGCATTGCAGTTCACTTTCCCCAGCTTGGCCAGCAAAAATTTTGACGCCTTGTTCGACCACATGACCGACGCTTTGCACAAATCTGGTGCACAACCTGGTTTTGTGCTGGTTCTTGAGCACATTCCTGCCCACGCAAAATTTGACAAAGAAGCCCGCGAACAACTTTTAGACGTTTTCCGCGAAGCCGCCGATTTTTGGGCTGAGCGCAAGATTTCATTCCGCTGCTTTTATTCTTTCTCGGTGGCGCGCGCCGCCACGCTAGAGCGTCATACAGACCCCAGCCAAACGGCGGGCATCGACTTGGGCGAAGGCGAAAAAATGCCCACCGACAAATTGGTCGATGTCTCTCCCTTGGCGCTGCGTATGAGCAGTCCTTTCAATGCGGGTTACTGGCTGACTGCCGCTTAATTTTTTAGAGCGCTCGTAAGCAAGCCGGAAGACCGGCTTGAAAATTTCACGCTGCTGAGAAACGCCTGCATCCCTTCGGGGGTGGCAATTGTTTCATGGGCAGCAAACCCAATTATTTTCCACTCTTGCGCCAAGGCGTGACTTAATTCTGGGCCAAACTGTGGGTGACTGCTGGCTAAAATATCAGCCTCATTCAATAGTACGTTCAACCATTGCTGGTTCCATGCAAATTCAGCTCCACTGACCCGTTCATGGTTTTGAGCCGCCAGAGAAATATCTGAATGAATAATGGCGGTTTCAACCCGCTCTGTCCAAATAGAGGCAACTTTGCTTTCCCTCATGATGGGTCGCAAAAGTTCGCAAGTCTGCTTTTCAATCTGCGAGACCTCCTCGTTCACCCCGCCCGAATGCATGAAGTCATGACCTGCCGCTGCGAGCAATGCAGCGCACATCCAGTCGCTGTCGCTGATTCCACTGTGTTCGGCTTCGAGGTCAAGTTGCAAAGCCATGGCGGTGATGACATCAGCGGTGTGCAAACGGTTGTGGTAATGGGGCTCTGAAGGCGACGAGGCCATCGCAAAACGCTCCTCACTGCCCCGCGCGACAGCCATGGCGGCGGACAACATCGCCCGGGCGTGCAAGCTCAGCGCATCCGATTGAAGCGACAAGAAAACAGCGCAGCTTTTGAGAACAACAGGCAAGCCGATCCAGTCTGTGGCCCAAGACTGTCGCAAGCAAAGCAAAGATGTATCAAAACACGCATTCCACTCGTTTTTGTGCAACACCAAATAACTGTCTTGGAAGTTTTCCGACATGCATCATGCCAAGTGTTTTTTGATGGCGTTGTTCATGTTTTGCTGTAAAAGCAAGCCCTCCATGATGATGACCAACAAGGGCGAATAACTCTTCAACAGATCTTCGGCATCTTGGTTTTTGATTTTTTTGCAAACCACATCGGTCTTGGCCCGAACACCCGCACCTCGGATGCCGCCAAACAAAATGGCCGCCTCGCCAAACGATTGACCTTCGGGGATGGAACCAAAGACCCGATTCGACGCATCGATCAACTCAACTTCCCCTTTTTCTAAAAAATACAAATGTGTGGCTTGGTCACCGGCCTTAAAAATAGTTTCGCCAAGGCTGAATTGCTCTTGTTCAAATTTGTTCATGGTGGGCTTGTTGGCAAATTATTTGGGCGCTAAATTTCGCTTGATGATAGTCACCAAAATCGACTTCAGTTCTGGTGGCAACTGATGAACAATGGTGTCTACTTTGTAAAATGGAATGACTTTAACCTGCAATGCCGTGAGGGACGCAATGCTGTAGCGCGAAGGCAAGCCCACCATGCCCTCGGCCAAGCCGATCACCGCGCCGGGCCCAAGCCGAAAGCTTTTTTCGCCGGCAGACAATAGCACTTCGCCACTGGTGATGATGAAGGCTTCGTCAAACTGTTCGCCCGCGTGGATGATTTTTTTTTGCGCTGGCATTATGTTTGAATTCAGCAAGTTGCTGTCCAAGAGTGCCATGAACAATCTTTCCTCGCCAGAAAGTTCGCCTGCTTGAATGGCGTCAATGCCTTCGCTGGACTTTAAAAAGTTGTTTTGGTATTTGCTGAGTTTGACTGTGTCCACTGAAAAACACATGGTGGGCTGGGTCATGATGGTTCTTTGAATAAAGGCACAGCGATAAGACCCCATGGCTTGACAAAAGCCACACTAAAAAATGAATTAAATCGCAATTACTTTTCTATGTGTATGATTTAATTAGGTTTTTAGGGTAATAACTGCCGCTGATTTCAAAGCCCGAGTTTTTAGCGCTATTTCAGTGCGCCAAATACCTTGCTGAGCAAAGCACTGCCCGTACCTACAGGATCTTGGCGAATTTTCTTTTCCTCTTCGCCAATCATCAAGAACAGGCCGTCTAAGGCTTTGCCGTTGACATAGTTCTCTAGCGATGCGTCTTGGGCTTTGATCAGGCCCATGGACGCAGCTTTGCCCGCCACCGCTTTGTATTTGTCCGCCAGCCCCACCTTGGCCGTGGCTTGGCTGATGATGGGTAAAAACTTTTGCCCTAAGGGTTCACGGGTTTTGCTGCTGAAGTACCTGGTGGCTGCGGTATTGCCGCCTTGCAAAATTATTTTGGCGTCTGCCACGCTCATGGTTTTCACAGCGTCGACCAGCATGTCTTTGGCTAAGGGAAGGGCGCTTTCAGCGGCGCGGTTCATGCCCAGCACCAACTCGTCTACTTTTTTGCCTTGCCCCAACTTTTTCAGCAATTTAGCCGCGTCGTTCAAATAACCTGGCAAGGCAATGCGAACCAAGTCGTTGCCCATAAAGCCATTGGCCACACCCAACAAGCCCACGGCCGAGAGCGCGCCTTTTTCCAAAGCCGCTTTCAAACCCGTGGAGGCGTCTGCGCCGCTGAGGTCATTCAAGCTGATGGCGTGCGCGCTGCGCACCCAAGCCGCCAGCATGATGAAGCTGATGAGACTGCTGTTTTGGAATTGACGACGATCCATTTGTAAGACTCCTTAAGGAACAAAACAGCCTCAGTGTAAATGATTATTTATTACTATTTATATCGTATATTATAAAACTATAGATCGGATTACGGTGGCTGTGCAAGCGCTGATGACGCCTCCGCCCAAGCACACCTCGCCGTCATACAAGACCGCTGATTGGCCTGGTGTGACCGCCCATTGGGCCTCAGGAAAATCAAGTTGCATGCTGTTTTGCGCCCAGGACAGCGAACACGCCGCGTCATGCTGGCGGTAGCGGGTTTTGGCCTGAAACCGCCCAGCAACGGGCGGCTTACCCGCGGCCCAGCTCAGGTCATCAGCTTGCAGTTGGGTAGACAACAACCACGGATGGTCGTGGCCTTGCACCACCCATAAGGTGTTGTTTTCCATATCCTTGCGTGCCACAAACCAGGGCGTGTGCTCGCCGCCGCCGCGCTGCGCACCTTTTTCTTTGATGCCGCCTATGCCCAAACCTTGGCGCTGGCCCAAGGTGTAAAAACTCAGGCCTTGGTGTTGCCCGATTTTGCGCCCTGCGTCGGATTTGATGGGCCCAGGCGCCTTGGCGATGTAGCGGTTCAAGAACTCTCTGAAGGGGCGCTCGCCAATGAAGCAAATACCGGTGGAGTCTTTTTTTCGCGCATTAGGCAAACCCGCCTCATCGGCCAAGCGCCGCACTTCGGTTTTTTTAATCTCGCCGACCGGAAACAAGGTTTGCGACAGCTGCGCTTGGGTCAAGCGGTGTAAAAAATAACTTTGATCTTTGCTGATGTCCACACCTTTAAGCAGCTCGAACAAACCGCTATCGGTGTTGTGGCGCACCCGTGCATAGTGGCCTGTGGCGATTTTGTCGGCACCCAAGCGCAGGGCGTGGTCTAAAAACGCTTTGAATTTAATTTCAGCGTTACACAAGATGTCGGGGTTGGGCGTGCGTCCCGCTTGGTATTCACGTAAAAACTCTGCGAACACGCGGTCTTTGTAATCGGCCGCAAAGTTGACGTGCTCTATGTCAATGCCAATCACATCGGCCACGGCCGCAGCGTCGATGAAATCTTGGTTGGAGGAACAGTATTCATCGTTGTCGTCATCTTCCCAGTTCTTCATGAAGATGCCAACCACCTCGTGGCCTTGCTGTTTCAGCAGCATCGCGGTGACAGCGGAGTCGACGCCCCCGCTCAGGCCTACCACGATGCGCTGTTTTTTCAATTCGCGAAGGCTGCAATGCCGGTGATGGCGCGCCCCAAAATGAGCGCGTGGATATCGTGTGTGCCCTCATAGGTGTTGACCACCTCGAGGTTGACCAAATGCCGCGCCACGCCAAACTCGTCGCTGATGCCGTTGCCGCCCATCATGTCACGCGCCATGCGGGCAATCTCCAACGCCTTGCCACACGAGTTGCGCTTCAAGATGGAGGTGATTTCCACGCTGGCCGTGCCTTCGTCTTTCATACGGCCCAAACGCAAGCAGCCTTGCAAGCCGAGTGAAATTTCGGTTTGCATATCGGCGAGTTTTTTC
>JABMMR010000254.1 GCA_013205525.1 Burkholderiales bacterium
CGACCTGAGCTTTGTGGGGTTATCAGAGTTTTTTGCAATGCTGTGTGCAGGCCCGACAACCAGTTTTTGCCGCGCAACGCCGCAAACCGTTGCGGATGTAAATTGCGCCCCAAACTGCGCAAGTCTGCCAACAAGGCAAGCGCTTGGGGGTAGGTCAAAGTGATGTGCTCCATGTCCATAATGGGCTGGGCAAAACCCGATGCCAACAACATATCGCCCCAATCATGCATATCGGTGAAGTCATGCGCTGCTGGGGGCCAACCCAGTTGGGTGTACATAGTCTTGAGGCTGCGCAAGGTGTCTGGCCCCAAACATGAAAACATCACAAAGCCCTCTGGGGCCAAGCAGGCTTGCCACTGCGCCATGCAGTCTTGGGGGCGGGCTTGCATATGCAAACCCATATTCGCCCACACCATCTGTGCGGGTTGGGGCGGGGACAAAGCAAAGCGCGGCGAGTTTTGACGCCAACGTTGCCACCAAGGCTGACCCAAATTTTGTCGCGCATGCGACAAAAGCGCGGCGCTGGGCTCGATGACCGTACAAGCAGATTGAGGGTATTGCTGACTGACCACGGCCTGTGAAGCCCAGCCACCCAAACTTGGTTGCCAATGCACCCAATGCGCAGGTGAACTGCGGATGAACCCCAGTCGCTGCGCCATGCGCTTGGCCACTTCATCATGCAACCAAGCCGCCGGGCTTTGCACGGCAATATGCTCCCAACGCTTGGCTGCCACTGGGTCTAAAGGGGGAAGCAGTTCACTTTTATCGAGTGAAGAATTCGCAGACATAAAACGCTTGAGTTTGTTCAGATAAGGTGTATGCCACCCACCCCTTCAGCATACCGAAGATGGCGACCACGCCTGAGCTTGCCGCGCTTAACCCTGCCGGGGCTGTGTCACGCCTGCGGGCAATGGGCTTGGCAAGCGCTGTGCCCCTTGTGTGAAAGTTTGGGCGACACCAGTTCTGTAGCAAGCTGCTTAGGCTGCGCATTGCCCTCTTCGCTTTCAGTGTGCGCCGACTGCGCTACCCAAGCGCCGCCCTGGTCGAGTTGTGTCGCTGCCAAGGTCTACACCGCGGCTTGGAAAGAACTGATCAGCGCTTTTAAATTTCAAAACCAAGCCGGTTTGGCTTATTTTTTAGGCCAACAGATGCGACACAAGGCAGCTATTGCAGAGTTGGTGCAGGCTTGTGATTACTTGGTGCCTGTGCCTTTGTCAGCGCAAAGATTACGCCAGCGCGGCTTTAACCAAGCTTTGTTGCTGGCGCGACAACTCTGCGTAAAGCGCTGTTTGGCGCAAGGGCTGATTCGCTGGCGAGACACCGCTGCGCAATCGGGCTTGTCGCGTCAAGAGCGCTTGCTCAACCTCGCTCAAGCCTTCATGGTGCCGCCCAAAAACGCACAACGCTTGCGCGGCTCGCGGGTGGTTTTGGTCGACGACGTGATGACCACGGGTGCCACCTTGCGTGCCTGCACGCTGGCGCTTTTGTCTGCGGGCGTGGCGCGAGTCGATGTGGTGGTGCTGGCACGCACGCCTGCATAAAGCACACCACAACTTCCGTGCGGTACAACCCCTTGCGGCAAGCCACAATGCACGCTTAGACAGCGAGGCAGCATGTTTCAGATCGTTTTGGTTCAGCCCGAAATCCCCCCCAACACCGGCAACATCATTCGCTTGGCCGCCAACACGGGTTGTAGTTTGCATTTGGTCGAGCCGCTGGGGTTTTCTATGCAAGACAAGCAAATGCGCCGCGCCGGTTTGGATTACCACGAGTACGCCAGCGTCAAACGCCACGCCAGTTGGCAAGCTTTTGTCGAGGCAGAGCAGCCCATCGTCTCGCGCAGTTTTGCCCTCAGCACGCATGGCAAGTCAGCGGTGTTTGGGGCTGCCTTTCAGGCTGGCGACTGGCTGGTGTTTGGCGCAGAAACCAGTGGTTTAGCGCCCGAAGTACGGGCTTTCTTTCAAGCCCAGAACATTCTTCGATTGCCTATGTTGGAAGGTCAACGCAGCTTGAATTTATCCAACGCCGTGGCCATCACGGTGTTCGAGGCCTGGCGGCAAAACAGTTTTGCCATTGCGCCGCCTCAAGGGTAGCGGCGTACCAACGACTCTGCCACACACACCGGCTTGTCTGAGCCCTCGCGCTCCACACTCACTCGCCAAGTCATTTGCACGCCTTGCTTGTCGATGGCCTCGCAAGCCAGCAAATGCATATGGGCACGCAAGCGGCTGCCGACCGGCACAGGTGCGGTGAAACGCACTTTGTTCAAGCCGTAATTAATGCCCATGCGC
>JABMMR010000026.1 GCA_013205525.1 Burkholderiales bacterium
CGGCTGGGGCGTGGTTGAACCATGACGCCGGTGAGTGGGTCGGCCTTGGCGGGGGCGGTGTTGGCTTCACCTGGCTCCACATAGCTGCCGCAGTCGTGCACATCCATGCCCAGCCAATGGCTGGTGCGGTGCATGTAAAAAGGAAAGAAAGCTTTCTTCTCCAGCACATCGTCTACAGAGCCGTGCTTGGCAAGGGTCAGCAAACCTAAATCGAGCAAGCCCTGCGACAAGACACGCAAAGCCGCTTCATGCGGGTCGTTGAAACGTGCGCCCGCTTTGGCGGCTGATGCTGAAGCATGTTGCGCGGCCAGCACCACTTGGTAGAGGTCTTTTTGCGGCCCCGTGAATTTGCCATTCGCAGGAAAGGTGCGGGTGATGTCGGAGGCGTAGCCATCCAATTCACAACCAGCGTCTATCAGCACCAACTCACCCTCGCGAATCGCTGCGGTGTCAGCGCGGTAATGCAGTACACAGGCGTTGGCGCCTGCAGCGACGATGGAGGTGTAAGCAGGAAACTGTGAACCGTGTTGGCGAAACTCATGAAGCAACTCGGCTTCTAAGTGATATTCACGCACATCCAAACCCGCACGCAACATCCGCGCACTGGTTTGCATGGCGCGAACATGGGCGCGGGCGCTGATGCGGGCGGCACGCCGCATGGTGTCTTGTTCAAAGGCGTCTTTCACCAGACGCATTTCGTCCAGCAGGGTGCACAGGTCTTGTTGCGATGAGGGACAAGACACGCCCGTTCGCACGCGCGCTCGCACCTTGGTGAGCCAGCCGTCTATTTGGGCGGTTAAACCTTCATGCGTGGCAAAGGGGAACCAAACCGTGGCTTGGTTTTCCAGCAGCTTAGGTAACTCTTTATCGAGTTCACTCACCGAATACGCTTGGGCCACACCCAATGCGGCGGGCGCTGCCACGGGCCCCAAGCGAATTCCATCCCAAATCTCGCGCTCCAAATCTTTGGGTTGGCAAAACAAGGTGCTGTGGCCGTTGGCCGCCACCACCAACCAAGCATTGGGCTCGGTGAAGCCGGTGAGGTAATAAAAATAGCTGTCGTGGCGATAAGGGAAATCGCTGTCGCGGTTGCGGGCGCGCTCAGGGGCGGTGGGAATGATGGCCACACCGCCAGCACCAAGCTGGGCAGCCAATGCGGCGCGGCGTTGCGAATAAATGGAAGTCATGGAGAGATTGTAGGAGGGGCTTGCCAAACACGGTGGGCCTTACCGCAAACAGGCTTTCCGGACACCAACTGATCCCAGAGAGCAGCAGGGCATGGGGACCATTTTTTGAGCGAAAGACCAGAAAAATGAGTCCCCATGGCGGGCTGCTCAAGCTCGTTTTCAACGCCAAAACAATTGGAATCTGACCCCCATTAATTCAACTGCGCCAAACGCTCAGGCGTGCCCACATCCACCCACAGGCCTTCATAGACAGAAGCGCTGACCAAACCTTGGTACATGGCCGCTCTCAGCATGGCCGCCAGTGGCGCTTTCACGCCCTTGGGGTTGCCAGCAGGAATCGGGCACCAAGCGGCTTCAAAAAAAGCGCGCTTGTACAGCGCGATAGAGCTGAAGGTGAAAAAGGTGTGTCCAGCATTTCGCGGTAGGTTCAAAGCCAAACCGTCGGGAGATAAACCAAAGTCACCCCCCAAGTTGTGGTCTGGGTTGGGCACCAGCCAAATATGCGCCAAGCTAGTGCTGGCTTTGAAACCTTCATATGCCTTCGCAGAAAACACAAAGTCTGGGGCAAACACGTCGCCTGCTGCCACCCAAAACACATCGTCTAGCTTTGGCAAGGCCCGCACAATGCCGCCGGCAGTCTCCAAAGCTTCGCCGACGCCTCGGCCTTCGTGGGAATACTGCAATTGAAGCTTGCTGGCATGAGGTGAGTCTTGGGTCAAGGACGGCTGAAAGCTGTTGCCAAAAACCGGCTCAATTTGGTCCCCCAGCCAACCCGTGTTGATGACCGCAGACGACACGCCCGCCAAGGCCAAGGCTTGCAAGGGATAAAAAAGCAAAGGCTTGCCACGCACTGTCAGCAGGGGCTTGGGCGTGCTGTCGGTCAACGGGCGCATGCGCTCGCCACGACCCGCGGCCAGCAACATGGCTTGGGCGGGTGCTTTAATCGATGAATTTTTTGACATCACAGTTGCAAAGTGTAGCTAGCGTCAATGGTTTGAAATCCCTAAATATTTGGTTCCGCAGGGATGGCTAGAATGACCCTCCCTTCAAACCTTAAACCCTTTACCTCTCGGAGCTTTCATGGCCAATCAACAACAAATGGCCAGTGCTATTCGCGCACTGGCAATGGACGCGGTTCAGATGGCCAATTCTGGGCACCCCGGCGCGCCCATGGGCATGGCCGATATCGCCGTAGCGCTGTGGGGGGAACATCTGAAACACAACCCGCAGCACCCGCATTGGCCCGACCGTGACCGTTTTGTGCTCTCCAACGGCCACGGCTCGATGTTGATTTACGCCCTGTTGCACCTCACCGGCTACGACTTGCCCATGAGCGAGTTGAAAAACTTCCGCCAATTGCACAGCAAAACTGCAGGACACCCCGAAGTCGGCATCACCCCGGGCGTGGAAACCACCACCGGCCCCTTGGGCCAAGGCATCACCAACGCGGTGGGCATGGCGCTGGCCGAAAAACTGTTGGCCGCCGAGTTCAACCGCCCAGGTCACACCATCGTCAATCACCACACCTATGTGTTCATGGGCGACGGTTGCTTGATGGAGGGCATCAGCCACGAGGCCTGCGCTTTGGCGGGCGCTTGGAAACTGAGCAAACTCATTGGGCTGTACGACGACAACGGCATCTCCATCGACGGCAAGGTCACGCCTTGGTTCATCGACGACACCCCCGCGCGCTTCAAAGCCTATGGTTGGAACGTCATCAGCGTGGATGGCCACGATGTGCATGCTGTCAGCCGCGCCATTGCCACGGCCAAACACAGCGCCGACAAGCCCACCCTGATTGCCTGCAAAACACATATAGGCCAAGGCAGCCCCAACCGCGTAGACACCGCCAAAGCCCATGGCGAACCCTTGGGCGCGGATGAAATTGCGCTGACCCGCGCCGCCATTGGCTGGCACCATGCGCCGTTTGTGGTGCCCCCCGAGGTCTATGACGATTGGAACGCCAAAGACAAAGGCGACAAGCTCGAGCAACACTGGAACCACCAGTTCACCGCTTATGCATCTGCACATCCCGAGTTGGCTGTGGAGTTCAAACGCCGCATGGCCGGCGACTTGCCCAAAAATTTCCACCAAACCGTGTTCGACGCGGTGGTGGCAGCCAACACCAAAGCCGAAACCGTGGCCAGTCGCAAGGCCAGCCAATTGGCACTTGAAGCCCTCACCGCTGCCATTCCCGAGTTGCTAGGCGGCAGTGCCGACCTGACCGGCTCCAACCTCACCAACACCAAGTCCACGCCGAATGTGCGCTTTGACCTGGCCGGCGATGTGGTGAAAGACGAGCACGGCCACGGTGGGCGTCACATCAACTACGGCGTGCGCGAGTTCGGCATGGCCGCCATCATGAATGGCATCACCCTGCACGGCGGATTTATTCCTTACGGTGGCACCTTCCTCACCTTCAGCGACTACTCACGCAACGCCATTCGCATGGCCGCCCTCATGAAGCAACGCGTGGTGCATGTGTTCACCCACGACTCGATTGGTTTGGGCGAAGACGGACCCACGCATCAGTCGATTGAACACGCGGCCTCTTTGCGCTTGATCCCTGGCTTGGACGTGTGGCGACCCGCCGACACGGCTGAAACCACCGTGGCATGGGCTGTGGCTTTGCAAAACGACAACCGACCCACCGCTTTGTTACTCAGCCGGCAAAACCTGCCCTACTTGCCCAAGGGCAACAGCGCCGCCAAGGACGCCAGCGGCTTGGACGCCATCAACAAGGGTGCGTATGTGCTGGCCGAACCCACCGAGGTGGGTATGAGCAAAAAAGCACAGGCGGTCATCATCGCCACCGGCTCTGAAGTGCAACTGGCCATGAAGGCGCAAGCCTTGTTGGCTGAGCACAAAGTGGCGGTGCGCGTGGTCTCCATGCCCAGCACCA
>JABMMR010000255.1 GCA_013205525.1 Burkholderiales bacterium
CCTTTGCTGACCGTGGCGCTGGCGGTGGTAACTGCCTTTCCTATCTTTGACCAATTTCAAACCGTGTTGCAGCGCTGGTTGTTGGAAAGCCTGATTCCCGAATCAATTTCCCGCCAAGTCTTGGGCTACCTCACCCAGTTCACCACCAAGGCCAGTCGGCTGGGCAGTTTTGGCTTTGCTGCTTTGATGGTCTCGGCATTGGCCTTGATGCTCACCATAGACCGCAGCCTGAACATGATTTGGCGGGTGCGCCTGCAACGCCCTTGGGGGCAGCGCTTGATGTTGTATTGGTCGGCGCTCACCTTGGGCCCGTTGCTGGTGGCGGCCAGTTTGGTCACCATGGCTTGGGTCATCACTTGGTCGGGCGGTTCGCTGCGCTACCAAGGGCCTGGTGTCAAGCTGGCCTTGGGGGTGTTGGAGTTCCTTTTGCTGTGGGGTGGTATCAGCGCTTTGTACCGCTTTGTGCCCAACACCCGTGTAGCTTGGCGGCCCCTGCTGCTGGGCAGTTTTGGCACGGCGTTGGTGCTTGAAGCCGCCCGCAGTGGCCTTGCGTTTTATTTGGCCAGCATGCCCACGTTTTCGCTGATTTACGGCACTTTTGCCACTGTGCCGATTTTGCTGGTGTGGGTCTACACCACCTGGGTGGTGGTGTTGTTAGGCGCCGTGTTGGTGGCGAGTTGGCCTGACTTGGCTCAGGAATTATTGGCAAGCGATAAGCCTTGCGCGGGTCAGGGTGTGGCCTTGGGGCTGGGTTGTCTGCGCTTGCTGCATCAGGCTCGAGCACAAAGCGCGGGTGGAATGGCTGCGGCGCGATTGGTGCAGCAACTGAACGTCGACCCCATGGAGGTGGAAAAAGTGCTTGGCTTGTTGCAGCAACTGGACTGGATTGGGGTCTTGAATGAGCCCCAAGCGCCGCGCTATGTTTTGCTGATTGATTTGACCGAGCTTATTTAATCGGGGTCAGATCCCAATTATTTTGATGGAAAACAAATCTGCTGATGTGTTGGTACTGGGCGCAGGCATTGTGGGCTTGAGCTTGGCGCTGAAGTTGCAAGAACGCGGCCGCGAGGTGGTGTTGGTGGACCGCGGTGCAGCGGGTGCCGCCACCAGCTTTGGCAATGCGGGGCTGATCGAGCGCAGCACCGTGTTTCCTTACGCGTTCCCGCGTGACCTCAAAACCTTGCTGGCCTACGCGCTGGGACGCCGCACCGCCGCCCATTACCACTGGCAAGCCTTGCCTTCTTTGCTGCCGTGGATGTGGCGGTATTGGCAATATTCTTCGCCTAGTTTGTACCCTAGCGCCATTGCGGGTGCCTTGCCTTTGATCGAGCACAGTTGGAGCGAGCACCAATCGCTGATCGCCGCTGCCGGTGTGCAAGACTTGGTGAACGAGCGTGGTTGGATCAAGGTGTTTCGCACCCATGAAAGCGCCGAACAAAGTATGGCGATGGCCGAGCAAAGCCGTGCCTATGGGGTGACAGCGCACACGCTGTCACCCTCACAACTCTTGGCCTTAGAACCCGCTCTCAAAACCGCATTGCTGGGTGGTGTGCACTATCCCGACTCGCGGCAAATCCAAGACCCACAAGCAATGTCCAGCGCCTATTTGCATTTGTTTGAGCAGCGCGGCGGCAGGTTCGTGCAAGGCGATGCGCGTAAATTGCAAGCTGACACTGAATCGTGGTCGGTGCAAACTGAAACGGTGCGCTGGCGTGCCAAACAAGCGGTGTTGGCTCTAGGGCCTTGGGGCGAAGACATGGCAAGGCAGTTCGGTTACCACTTGCCCATGGGGCGCAAGCGTGGTTACCACATGCACTTTCAAACCGCTGCGGTCACGCTTAACCACACCATCGTCGATGTGGACAACGGTTATGCCATCGCACCCATGCAGCGGGGCTTGCGCTTGACCACCGGCGCTGAATTTGCCCTGCGCGATGCGCCCGCCACGCCAGTGCAGTTACAGCGCATCGAGCCTATTGCGCGGGGCTTGACCCATTTAGGCGAGCGGCTGGACGCCCAAGTTTGGTTGGGTTCACGGCCCTGTACGCCGGATATGTTGCCCTTGGTGGGCTCTGCGCCACGCCACCCTGGTTTGTGGTTCAGCTTCGGCCACGCACACCATGGGCTCACCCAAGCCGCTTCTAGCGGAAGGCTGCTTGCCGAGTTGATGTGTGGCCAGACGCCGTATATCGATCCAAGACCTTATCGGGTCGAGAGGTTCAGCGCTTAGATTGCGTCGCAATGACGGTTAAAGCAAAAAGCGTTTGAGGGCGTCCAGCGTTTCGTCAGGCGATTCGGTCATTTGGTGGTGGCCGTTCGGAATGCTCACCACCTGCAAAGACTTGCCGCTGTCTTTGGCTTGGTTAA
>JABMMR010000027.1 GCA_013205525.1 Burkholderiales bacterium
CATGCCGGAGAAGACGCCCATCAAACCCCAACTGATGTTTTGCACGGCTATCGCCATGGCAAAGTCTTCACGCCCCCAGCCCATGGATTGGGTCATGGGTTGCATCCACAGGCCAAAGCCGTGACGAATGCCCATGGCAATGCTGACGATCAATGCGCCGCAGACAAGGACCTGCCACATGGGAAGGTTTTTGGGTGTTTGGGTCATGGCGTGACTGTAACGATTTTGGGCTTCATAATGAAACAGCCATCGCCTCACTGTGGTTTTGTCCAGTGATGTCATAGGGCTTGTCTACAATCGCGCTCCATGGCCACCAAACAACCCGAATACTCCGAAGGCTCGATACGCGTTTTGAAAGGCTTGGAGCCGGTCAAGCAGCGCCCGGGCATGTACACCCGCACCGACAACCCCTTGCACATCATTCAAGAGGTGATCGATAACGCGGCAGATGAAGCGCTGGCCGGCCACGGCAAAAAAATCACGGTGCAACTCCACAGCGACGGCTCGGTGAGCATCGAAGACGATGGGCGTGGCATTCCCTTTGGCATGCACCCAGAAGAAAATGCGCCCGTCATTGAATTGGTGTTCACCCGCCTGCACGCGGGCGGCAAGTTCGACAAGGGCAAAGGCGGGGCTTACAGCTTTTCTGGCGGTTTGCACGGCGTGGGGGTGAGTGTCACCAACGCTTTGGCCAAGCGCATGGAAGTCACCTCTTACCGTGAAGGCCAGGTGGCGCATCTGGTGTTCTCAGGCGGCGACGTAGTGGAAAAACTCAAACTGCGCAAACATGAGGCCGGCGAGCGCCGCCAAGGCACGGTGGTGCGGGTCTGGCCGGATGCCAAATACTTCGAGTCTGCCAACCTGCCTCTGCAAGAGTTGATTCACCTGTTGCGTAGCAAAGCGGTATTGATGCCCGGTGTCAGCGTCACCTTGGCACAAGAAAAAACCAAAGACAGCCAAACCTGGCTTTACAAAGGGGGCTTGAGCGACTACCTGACGCAAACCTTGAGCCATGACCCGTTCATTCCTCTTTTTGAGGGCGAAGGTTTTGCCGACGCGGGTCACGAAACCTATGTCGAAGGAGAGGGTGCGGCATGGTGTTTGGCCTTCACCGAAGACGGCTCGCCGGTGCGCGAAAGCTATGTGAATTTGATTCCCACCAGCGCGGGTGGCACCCACGAGAGCGGTTTGCGCGACGGCCTGTTCAACGCAGTGAAAAGCTTTATCGATTTGCACGCATTGCTGCCCAAGGGTGTGAAGTTGCTGCCCGAAGATGTGTTTGCCCGCGCCAGTTTCATCTTGAGCGCCAAGGTGCTGGACCCTCAGTTTCAAGGCCAGATCAAAGAGCGTTTGAACTCGCGTGACGCAGTTCGCTTGGTGTCAAGCTTTGTCAAGCCGTCTTTGGATTTGTGGCTGAACGCGCATGTTGAGTTCGGCAAAAAACTCGCCGAGTTGGTCATCCGTGCGGCGCAGTCGCGCCAAAAGGCCGGCCAAAAAGTAGAGAAGCGCAAAGGCTCGGGCGTGGCTGTGTTGCCAGGCAAACTGACCGATTGCGAGAGCCGCGACTTGGCACACAACGAAATATTTTTGGTCGAGGGCGACAGTGCAGGAGGCAGCGCCAAGATGGGGCGCGACAAAGAAAGCCAAGCTATTCTGCCCCTGCGTGGCAAGGTGCTCAACACCTGGGAGGTCGAGCGCGACCGCTTGTTTGCCAACAACGAGGTGCATGACATTGCTGTGGCGATTGGCGTGGACCCGCACGGCCCCAATGACGAACCCGACCTGAGCGGCTTGCGCTACGGCAAGGTGTGCATCTTGAGTGACGCGGACGTGGACGGCTCGCACATTCAAGTGCTGCTGCTGACCTTGTTCTTCAGGCATTTCCCCAAACTTATTGAAACCGGCCATGTGTTTGTGGCGCGTCCCCCCTTGTTCAGGGTGGATGTGCCCGCGCGGGGGAAAAAACCGGCGAGCAAAGCCTATGCGCTAGACGAAGGTGAGCTGACGGCGATTTTGGACAAAAGCGCCAAAGAGGGTGTGCCGCGGGAGAAATGCAGCATCAGCCGCTTCAAAGGCTTGGGCGAAATGAACGCCGAGCAGTTGTGGGACACCACTTTGAACCCCGATACCCGCCGCTTGTTGCCGGTGCAACTCGGCGTTTTGGACTTTGCCCAAACCGAAGGCATGATCACCCAGTTGATGGGCAAAGGCGAGGCCGCAGCGCGGCGTGAACTGATGGAGTTGCATGGCGACACCATTGAAATTGATGTTTGACACCTATGAGTGATACACCTGTTGTTGACCTGAACGCCTCGTCCGAATCGGACGACGGCATCGCCTTAGGGCATTACGCCCAACGCGCTTACCTTGCATACGCCTTGAGCGTGGTCAAGGGCCGCGCCTTGCCCGATGTCTGCGACGGCCAAAAGCCGGTGCAGCGGCGGATTTTGTATTCCATGTCGCGCATGGGTTTGGGCTTTGGCGGCCCCAACAACGCGGTGGGCGCACGGCCTGTGAAAAGTGCCCGCGTGGTGGGCGATGTGCTGGGCCGCTACCACCCGCACGGTGACAGCGCGGCTTACGACGCGCTGGTGCGCATGGCGCAAGATTTTTCCCAGCGCTATCCGCTGATCGATGGCCAAGGTAACTTCGGTTCACGCGACGGCGATGGTGCTGCCGCCATGCGCTACACCGAGGCGCGCTTGGCGCGTATCACCAGTTTGCTGCTCGATGAGATCAACGAAGGCACGGTGGACTTCCAACCCAATTACGACGGCTCCACCGAAGAGCCCAAGCAACTGCCTGCACGTTTACCGTTTGCACTGCTGAATGGTGCCAGCGGCATTGCGGTAGGCATGGCTACCGAAATACCTAGCCACAACCTGCGCGAAGTGGCCGACGCTTGCGTGGCCTTGATCAAAAACCCCAAGCTCACGCACACCGAATTGCTGCAAATTTTGCCCGGCCCCGACTACCCGGGTGGCGGTCAAATCATCAGCAGCGATGCCGATATTTCCGATGCCTACGCCACAGGCCGTGGTTCGCTCAAGGTGCGCGCACGTTGGGTGATTGAAGACCTGGCACGTGGCCAATGGCAGTTGGCGGTGACCGAATTGCCGCCCGGTGTCAGCAGCCAAAAAGTGTTGGAAGAAATTGAAGAGATCACCAACCCCAAGGTGAAGACCGGCAAAAAAGCTGTGAGCCCCGAGCAAACCCTGCTCAAAACAACGGTGCTGGCGGTACTCGATGGTGTGCGCGACGAGTCCAGCAAAGACGCGCCGGTGCGTTTGGTGTTCGAGCCCAAAAGTCGCACGATTGAGCAGCAAGAACTCATCACCACCTTGCTGGCCCACACCAGTTTGGAAAGCTCCTCCTCCATCAACCTGACCATGGTGGGCTTGGATGGCCGCCCCGTGCCCAAGACCCTGCGCCAAATGCTGGAAGAGTGGATCGCGTTTAGGCAAAACACAGTACAGCGAAGATCGCAATACCGTTTGGACAAGGTGCTGGCGCGTATCCATATTTTGGAAGGCCGCCAGTTGGTGTTGCTCAACATCGACGAGGTGATTCGCATCATCCGCCACAGCGATGA